>NZ_JAESDL010000021.1:0-68399 GCF_019249625.1 Hydrotalea lipotrueae
AGACCTCAATTTACTAATTTATTTAGTTATTTCACCCCCCTATCTCTTATTTGTAAATGTTCTACCTAATCCTAAAAATAAATTAAAATATTTAATCTAATGATTTAAATAAATACTGTAAAATCCAACCGGTGAATGAATTGTGTTGAAATGGTTCATGATTTCAAAACATTAATAAAAAATTAAAGCATCAAAAATAAATGCTTTAAAAGGGTTTAATCAACATCAAAAACATTCATAACATAAAATTCATGTGTGGCGGGGTTGAAAGCAGGGGAATATTAAGATTTTAAACTTTTTTCTTAAAAAAACATTGCAACAGCAAGGCAATGCTTATCTTAACAAACTAAACTACTGTCTATGCGAAATTTTGCGCTTTACATCCTATTCTGTTCCTTATTTTTTGCAGGCATTCAACAAACCCTATTCGCTCAAAACACCAACAAAGTGCAAATTAAACTCACTAAAAAGCAGGCTCGTATGCAGGCTAAATTTGAGAAATTAGCCATTCATCCATACATACAAAGCAGCTTATGGACGGGTGTTATTCCTGTAAAAGACATTACAGAAAACATTGATGTAAATATGCCTTATAAACTTTTATTCAACGTAACGGTTGGCCCAAACGATTCGCTAACTGCAAAAACTGAAAACCCCGGTTTTACCGAAGTGGGCAGGATAATGAACCTGCATGTGGCTTCCGGTGTACCTGCTAAAAATTTAGAAGTAGTGGTATTGGTGCATGGGCCTGCATTGTTTTCCCTTTTGAAGAATAATAATTATAGGTTAATGTATAAAGTTTCCAACAGCAATCTGCCTTTGATAGAAGAATTACAAAATAAAGGAGTAAAATTTATTGCCTGTGGCCAGGCATTAACCATGTTAAACCTGAACATGGATGAATTGATACCGAATATTGGGTTGGCTTTATCAGCACAAACCATGTTATCCTACTACCAGTTGAAAGGCTATATTTTGTATAATGAAGATAAGGCGGAATAGCATTTTGAAATAAATAATATAGCAAATAAACGAACTGTTCACCTTGAAATTGAGGGTAGTGGAAGGGCTTCTATAAAAAATATTCTATCATTAAAAAATGGTTAGAATTTGAAACCTTCATTCCCTTACCTTTGCCGCAAATTTTAAAAAACTGTCTATTTATGGCCGCTACAGGTAATATTAAGCAAATTATTGGAGCCGTTGTGGATGTTCATTTCCCCAACCTGAACGATTTGCCCGAAATTTACAATGCATTAGAAATAAAAAAGCCCAATGGAGATACCCTTGTTTTGGAAGTACAACAACATTTGGGTGAAGATAGTGTACGTACCATTGCAATGGATGGTACCGAAGGTTTGGTACGGGGTATGGAAGTGATTGATACCGGAAAAGCCATTTCAATGCCCGTTGGCGAAGGTATTAATGGTCGTTTATTCAACGTTACCGGCGATGCCATTGATGGTTTGCCGCAGTTATCAAAAACAAATGGCCGCCCCATTCACAACAAACCACCATTGTTTGAGAATTTAAGTACTGCAACTGAAGTTTTATATACCGGTATTAAAGTAATTGACCTGATTGAACCCTATGCAAAAGGTGGTAAAATTGGTTTATTTGGTGGTGCTGGTGTAGGTAAAACCGTGTTAATTCAGGAGCTGATTAACAATATTGCCAAAGGCCACGGCGGTTTATCTGTATTTGCCGGTGTAGGCGAAAGAACCCGTGAAGGAAATGATTTGTTGCGTGAAATGATTGAAGCAGGCATTATGAAATATGGTGATGCTTTTAAACATAGTATGGAAGAAGGTGGTTGGGATTTAAGCAAAGTGAATCTGGAAGAATTGAAAGACTCAAAAGCCACTTTCGTATTCGGACAAATGAATGAACCCCCCGGGGCCCGTGCACGTGTGGCTTTAAGCGGATTAACCATTGCTGAATATTTCCGCGATGGTGATGGTACCGGAAAAGGAAGAGATATCCTATTTTTCGTTGATAATATCTTTCGTTTTACACAAGCAGGTTCAGAAGTATCAGCTTTATTAGGACGTATGCCTTCTGCGGTAGGTTATCAACCCACTTTGGCCACTGAAATGGGTTTAATGCAGGAAAGAATTACTTCTACCAAAAACGGTTCTATTACTTCTGTTCAGGCAGTATATGTACCTGCGGATGACTTAACCGATCCGGCTCCTGCCACTACTTTTGCGCACTTAGATGCTACAACTGTATTAAGCCGTAAAATTGCCGACTTAGGTATTTATCCTGCGGTAGATCCGTTGGATTCTACTTCCCGTATTTTAACCCCTGCAATTGTGGGCGATGCACACTATGATTGTGCCAACCGGGTAAAATTAATTTTGCAACGTTATAAAGAGTTACAGGATATTATTGCCATTTTGGGTATGGATGAGCTGAGTGATGAAGATAAATTAGTAGTAGCCCGTGCAAGAAGGGTACAACGTTTCTTATCACAACCTTTCCATGTGGCTGAACAATTTACCGGTTTAAAAGGGGTATTTGTTGATATTAATGATACCATTAAAGGCTTTAATATGATTATGGATGGCGAAGTTGATGAATATCCTGAAGCTGCATTTAACTTAGTAGGTACTATTGAGGATGCCATTGAAAAAGGTAAAAAATTACTGGCACAGGCCCGAAGTTAAATTGTATACCTTGTTATAATTGAAAATTTATGATGTTAGAAATATTAACACCCGAGAAAAAAGTGTACAGTGGCAATGTATATGGTGTTCAGTTACCCGGCATTTCAGGCTTATTTGAAATTCTTGAAAAGCATGCACCGCTGGTAAGTGCCTTGTCTAAAGGTAATATTAAAGTGTTGGTTGATAAACAAAAAACCGAACATTATACCATTACCGGTGGTTTTGCCGAAGTTTTCAATAATAAAGTAACTGTACTGGTAGAAGGTGTACATTAAGCTTAACTATAAAATAAAAAAATAATTTTTAGCACCCAATCGGGTGCTTTTTTTTGTTACCTGCATCCTGTTAATGTCAATAAAATCATAAAAAAGTATTTTACGTTTAACTATTAACAATCAAAATTATCTAAAGCATCAACTACAAACTAATTTTATATCATAAAAAAAATTTCTGTATGAAATACAATATTAAACTGACCTCCGGTTTTTTGGCGCTTGCTATTTTTGGTTTGGTAAGTTGTACCAAAAACAGCGCAGTAAATAATTTAAGTAATCCCGATACCCGAATTTACATTACACAAAGAGACTCAACAGTAAATTTTAGCAGTTACAAAACTTTTAGTATAGATGATTCAGTAACGGTGGTAGACAATGGGCAATCATCTAAATCGCTTACACCCACCGGTCAGGCTTTTATTGATGCCATTACTAAATACATGCAGCAGGCCGGCTATACCTTGGTGCCTAAATCTGCCAGCCCTGATTTAGGAATAAATGTAACCTATATTAACACCACCACTACCGGAATAATTGATTACAGTAGTTATTATGATTATTACGGGGGATATTATGATCCTACTTATTGGGGCTATGGCGGATATGGTTATTATTCTCCTTATATGTATGGTACCTACCAAATTAATTCCGGCGCACTTTCTATTGATATGTTAGATTTAAAAAATGCAGCGGCGAATGGAAAAATAAAGATTATTTGGAATGGCTTAATAAGAGGGGAAGGTATTGCTGATGCTACTACCGCCGACAGTCAGGTGTATGCTTTATTTAGCCAGTCGTCTTATTTAAAAGCCAATTAATACCATTCATTATGTTATTGTATTATTCAACCATTAAAAAAAATATATGAAAAAATATATAATATTAACGCTGTTATTGTTTAGTTTGTTGCCTGCCTCATCTTTATTGGCGCAAAGAGGCATTGTAAAATTGAATGCTGCTTATGATTTAGGATTACCATTAGGCAATTTTAAATCGAACTATGTTTCCAATATATCACCACGGGGTTTAATGGGCGATGTCTCATTAGGACTAAACAATAAATGGGCAGTTGGACTTGGATTTGGTTATCAGGATTTTTATCAGAAATACCCGAGAACGGTGTATAATCTGGCACCCAATCAACAGATATCAGCCGTTCTTTCTAATTCTATTCAGGCAGTACCGGTTATGGCAAAAGTTACTTTTACACCTTTTTTGGGAACTACAAAACTAATACAGCCTTATGTTGCAGCCGGAGCAGGCATTAGTTTTATAACCTATAATCAATATCTGGGTGAGTTTTCTTCCAATAATACTTCCAATGGTAAGTTTACCGCGATGGCCGATGCCGGTGTGCAATTACCATTTAGCCGTTACAATTCAAATACCGCTTTTCAATTTGGAGTATCTTATAATTACACCAAATTTGGCATGAGCGATGCCATGAATATGAATATGGTGGGTATACATGCCGGACTTATATTCCAGTTGCATTAGACTTTTTAAAAATATTTTTGGTAAGCAAAATAAAAGCCATTTCTTTCGGGAAATGGCTTTTTTATTTTACTATCATGTAGCACTTAGGGATTGTGCGATAACTGCGGCTTTTTTCTCGGTTTTACCGTTCTGTGCGAATAGTTTTTTGATAGTACACTAATGTTACCATCTACTTCTAAAATAGCGAGGTCAACATCTTCAATTTTATCTACACCATGTTCGCGAATAGCCCTTTCCAATTCATCTATATTAAACATAGATTTTTCCATTCCCTCTTTTAATACAATGCCATCATGTATCAGTAATATTTTTTCACCCTGCACCATTTTACTAAATATGCTATAGCGTTTTAAAAAGAGCTTTAAAATATAGTTACTAATGAATAATCCGGAAGCTGCAGCAAATCCACCAGATAGGGTAGTATTATTGCCCACCATTGCATTTTGTACACTATTACTAATGAGTAAAATAAAAACTAAATCAATTACCGATAATTGCGCCAATTCTTTTTTCCCGAAAATGCGTATGGCTACAATAATAAATAAATAAACAGCCGTAGATTTTACAGCAATAAGCAGGTAGGGGGGTAGCGTGGAGAGCATAAGTGAATAAGGTATTAAATATTTATAAAATAATGTATTTAAACTATTTGAATTTTTAAGCGACTATTCAATAACGACTGATTAAATGTAGTTCTAAATTCTATACTCTATGGGTTTTAGTTGAAATAGTAACCCGCTTTTACTGCCCCACTGAAATGAACGTATAATATTAGCCTCGATTAAAGCGTATCTGCTTTTTCAAATAAATTGAACTAAATTGTTAAACTTAGCCCACAAAAAAATGCAGTTTTAATGATTGAAGGTATTAAAACGCATCGTTTAAATAAATGTATTTTCGGTGTATCATTGATAAATAAACTACCATGCAAAAAATTTTCTACGCTTTCATTTCCTTCTTTTTTGTTTTATATGCCGAATCGCAAACGGCAAAGCAAAAAAATGTATTGATTCATACCATCGATAGCATCCTTCAATCACAAGTAAAACAGCAATTCATACCGGGTGCAGTGGTGTTGATTAAGAAAGATGGTAAAGTAGTGTACCAACAGGCATATGGTTATGCAAGGATGTACAGTAATGACCATCAACTATTGGCAAAACCTGAAAAAATGCAGTTGAATACAATGTTCGATCTGGCCTCACTTACCAAAGTTATTGGCACTACTACGGCCATTATGTACCTGGCTGATCGGCATTTATTATCGGTAAATGACCCGGTTTCAAAATACGTTGCTGATTTTAATACTCCCGACAAAAAAAATATTACCATCCGTAACCTGCTTACCCATACCTCGGGCATTGATGAATGGTACCCCTTATTTTATCGTGCCCATAACCGCCAACAGGTATTTTCGCTCATTGCTCAATTACCCTTACGGTACCCAATTGGTGCACAAAGAAAATACAGCGATTTGGGCTTTACCATTCTTGGCGAAATTATTCAGGTGGTTTCCGGTATGCCCTTTGAGCAGTTTGAACAAGAAAAAATATTTCATCCCCTTAACATGTATCATACTACTTATAATCCTCTAAAAACCGGCAAGTTCAAAAACTTTGCTGCCACTTCTTTTGGTAATCCTTATGAAAAAAGAATGGTGTACGATAATACGCTTGGTTTTACGTACAAAGAAATTAATCCGCAATCGTGGAATGGCTGGCGCCATTATGTTTTAAATGGTGAAGTGAATGATGGGAATGCATGGTATGCCAATGGTGGGGTATCAGGCGCAGCCGGTATATTTTCAACAGCCGATGACGTGCAAAAACTGATAGATATACTCATGAATGATGGCAAAGTAAATGGAAAGGATTTTATTAGTGCCAATACCTTAAAAACATTCTTTACGAAAGATGCTTTTCAAAATGGATTGGGTTGGATGATGGATACCAACGATTCATTTATGAAACATGCACCCGAAGGTAGCTTTGGACATACCGGCTTTACGGGAACCAGTATTGTAGTGGTTCCACAATACCATACTTCTATTATATTGCTTATTAACCGCCAGCACATGGGCTTTTTACCCAATGGAAAATATTATGATGTTACGCCCATTCGCCAACAAATATTTGAAGCCGTACTGAATTTTTGTAGATAGTGATGTGGGGGTAATAATATGTTTGTTTAACATAGTAATCCGAACTCATCCCGCTTCGATACAAATTCGACTCAACAGCGTTGCGCAACGCTGTAAATAGGTAGAAGGGTAGGTGCCGTATGGTAATTAATTACTGCTAAAATTGTGCATTTTTCGCTAAAAAGAATTTGGAAACCCCCTATTGAAAGTTGTATATTGAAAACACAAAAAATCAATATGCCATGGTAACTGTTTCTTCGTTTTATATTAGTGCAACTTACGGCGGACTTACTTTTTATACGGTAAAAGGCCGCCAGTTGGTGCGTAGTAAAACTTCCATCAATAAAAAACGTTTTCAGCAGGATCCTGCATTTGTTGCACAGCGCCAATAAAGCGAATGGCTAAAAATAGCATCTCCCATTACCAGTAAAAATTACCGGCAATTACAATTACCCAGGCAAAAGGGTTTACAACAAAAAATGACGGGCATGGTTATGCGTTGGTTAAAACAAGGATGGAGTGAACTAGCCGCAACCGAAAATTTGATTGCTATATACTTAAAGCCGAAGGCTGATGAAAGTGTACAATAATGCATGTATAGCAAACAACTGCTTTTTCCGGACGATGCTGTTGGGAAGATGCAACAACGCATACATCCTGTTGCTTTTGCCAACTTTTACAGTATACCATTACGCATTTAGGAATGCATCCATTCCATGTGTTATTGCATGAATGGCTATTGGTTGATTAGTCCATCTGTGTAGAAAATGCTTACCATAGTGGGGTTGATGCAATTCATGCCATGACAGGAAATGCCGGCATGAAAAAAAACAAAAATGAGGCTTTCTAATCATTACTATTTTTTGGGAGGCGCTCCTGCAGCTTTAAACTGATAGAATAAATCAACTTTTCCGTCTTTATTAAATCGCCAGGTTTCCTGAATATAGGCAGAGTCTTTTTTTCCTTTTTTATCTGTATCTACTTCCTTGCCCCATATCAAAGCCCAGTTTTCATTTTTATCAACGCTTTTTACGGGCATAATGGCATTAATAGAACTAACTGAAGATGCCAGATTGTTTCTTTCGCGCTGGGCATGTGCCAAAGCACTATCATTACTGGTATGGATAGTATTCCCATCTGCAAATACCATGGTTACTGAATCAGCGAAAAAGTGTTTATGCGCTGCTAAATTACCATCATCCCAGTCTTTCCAAAGTATCAATAAGTTTTCAGCGTTTTTGGGATTGCCCATGGTGAAATTAGATGAATAAAGAATGGGATAGGGTGATTGAATGACCAGTCCCGTAGAATCTTTTGCCAATGTGGTGGTAACCTCTTTTGAGGCATCTTTTGGATTGCAGGAAATTAAAAAGGCCAAAATGGCCAATGTAAGCATTGTTTTCATGGTTGTTGTTGTATTAAAGGTTAAAAAAAATAAGAATAAAAATGGCGAAAGGCTTCGTGGGATATGAGATGTGCTGTTCGTTGGTTAAGATAGCTAAATAATTGAATAATACAAACCTTTTAGCTATTTTTTTTATGAATAATATTTTTTATTTAATAAGGTACATTTCTATGGGGTTCATGAAGCGTTGGCCCATTCATGACTAAAATGCTCCAATATATCTGTTTCGTCGCAACATTTTCTAATATGGTCGCAATTCAATTTTATTGGTTGAGTGGGTGAATAGTTTTGTGTATTATATCAAAAGATTATGAAACAACTTTTAATTTTTATTATCGCTGTTACACTCAGTTTTTCTGGTTTTAGCCAAATGCCGGGTATGGGTAAAGCGCAAGCTGCTGCAAACATTGGGCATATTTATGGCCGGGTGTTAGATAGTGCCGGAAAAACTATTCATGATGCTACCGTTTTGTTATTACATACCCGAATGGATGCTGCCACCAAAAAAATGAAAGAAGTGTTGTTTAAGGGTATTACTACAAAAGCCAATGGCGACTTTAGTTTTGAAGAGCTGCCCATAATAGGCACTTTGAAATTAAAGATTTCAGCAACAGGCTTTAAATCAATAGAACAAAATGTAAGTTTTAGTATGCCCAAACCGGCAACGCAACCTGCAATGGGCGATATGAGCCAGGCATTGAATGCTTTTGATAAAGATTTGGGTAATATTAAATTGGCTGAAGATGTGAATCAGTTGCAGGGTGTAGTGGTAACCGCCATCACAAAGCCTACTTTGAAAATGGATATTGACAAAAAAGTGTACAATGTAGAGAAAGATATTGTAAATGCAGGTGGTACTGCTTTAGATGTAATGAAGAATGTGCCTTCTGTAAATGTTGATATTGATGGGAATGTAACACTGCGTAATGCCACACCGCAAATATATATTGAAGGAAGGCCTACTACTTTAACCCTTGATCAAATACCGGCCGATGCTATTGAAAGTGTGGAAGTGATTACTAATCCTTCGGCTAAATACGATGCATCGGGTGGCGGTGCAGGCATTCTGAATATTATTTTAAAAAAGAATAGAAAAACCGGCTATAATGGCAATCTGCGTGTCGGTGTTGATAGTTATGGTGCTATCAATGGAGGTGCCGATTTTAATATTCGTCAGGGAAAATTCAATTTTAATGCCTCGGTATTTGTAAACCAAAACAAAGGTAAAACTTTTGGAACAACTTACCGTAACAACTTTGGCGATACAAGTACTGCCGTGCATCAAATATCAACCGATAAAGACAATGGGGGCTTTATATTTGGAAGAGTAGGCTTGGATTATTTTATGACCAACCGAACATCTTTTTCGGCCGGCATGGTTCGGGTGCATGCAGATATGAGCCCTTATCAGTTCTTAACTACAAACATTGATAGTTTACTCAATACAGGTACTACTACACAATATAGCGAACGATATGCTAATACCAAACGAATTTTTAATGGAACCGGTGCGCAGTTTGGGTTTAAGCAGTTATTTAAAAAAGAAGGTGAAACCCTAACTGCCGATATGAATTATTTCTCGGGTAATAATTCTAATAACGTATTGTACAACACCAATTATTATTTGAATGGAGCAGGAAGTGCAATCAATAATAACTCACAACAACAAACCATTGGTACGGGCTACAATCAGTTTCTTACTGCACAAACCGATTATGTAAAACCATTTGGTAAAAAATCGAAAATAGAAACCGGTTTGCGTTTTCAACAGCAAAAGTTGACCAACGGAACTGATAATTATTATATGGATAATACAAGTAAAAATTTTATATTATCTAATGCAGCCTCTATTAATTATAAAAACACCAATAATGTATATGCGGCTTATGCATCGGTTACCAGTGCCATTAAAAATTTTGGTTACCAGATAGGGTTGCGTGCTGAACGTTCAGATTATTCGGGCGATTTATTGAACACACAGCAGCATTTTAGTAATAGCTATCCCATTAGTTTATTCCCTTCTGTTTTTTTAAGTCAGAAGTTTAAAGGTAATAATGAAGTGCAATTCAGCTATACACGCCGTATTAACAGGCCCAACTTTTTTCAGCTTATTCCGTATACCGACTATTCAGACAGCTTAAACATTACCAGAGGTAATCCTAACCTGGTGCCTGAGTTTACCAGCTCATTTGAACTATCCTATTTAAAAACATTACCTCATAATAATACTTTCCTGGCTTCTTTATATTATAAACATACCGAGGGCTTGATAACAAGATACCTGGATACTGCACAAAACTATTTAACCGGTAAGCAGGATATTATTAACACCTATGTAAATGCCAATTCAAGTTATACAGTAGGTGCTGAATTAACAGGTGTAACCAAGTTAACCAAGTGGTGGGATATGACGATGAATGTAAACATTTACAACTCTCAAATCAATACCAATAACATTATTGGTAATTCGCAAGCTGCATTATGGAGTTGGTTTGGTAAGATGAATAATAATTTTAAATTACCCGGTAAATTCAAATTGCAATTAACCGGATTGTATCAATCAAAAACAAATTTACCGGTAAATAACAATGGCGGTCAGCAAATGGGACCACCTATGATGCAATCTCAGAGTGCTTCACAAGGGTATATCCGTTCTTTTTATAGTGTAGATGCTGCTATTAGCCGTAGTTTTTTAAAGAACGATGCGGCTACAATTAGCTTGAGTATGAGCGATATTTTCCGTACAAGATATTCTGATCAATATTCTGTAAGTAACTTTTTTGTACAGGATTATAATAGGCTGCGTAACCCGCAAATGTTGCGTTTAAACTTTACTTATCGGTTTGGTAAAATGGATGTATCCTTATTTAAAAGAAAAAATACTAATACCTCGGGTATGGATGCTTTACAGGGAGTTCAATAATCTGGAGGATTGTTTCAAGCAAAAACCGCCTTTCCATTTTTGGAGGCGGTTTGTTGTTAGTTTGATGTATATTTTTTTCAATAAAATAACAAAGCAGGCATTTGTAAGCGTACTTGCTAAATGATAGTTTGTTGAATGAAGAAAAAAGTTAGGATGTTTTGCCGGTTAAAGCCGTAACAACTTCTTTGTAATTATCACCAACTGGAAGTTCAATGCTGCCAATAAATACACTACTTTTTTTGATGGCAGTAATATGTTCAATAGATACAAAGTAAGATTTATGAATTCTGATGAATAGTGAAGCAGGCAATTGCTCTTCCATTGTTTTCATGCTCATTCTGGTAATAACCGGTTTTGATGAGCTATGCAGGTGTATTTTAATGTAATCTTTTAACCCTTCTATCCAAATAATGTCGGTAAATGTAATTTTCAGAAGTGTATAATCAACATTTACAAAAAAATAGTTAGGCGTATTGGCTGCAGGTGTAGGCGTATTTTTGAGTTGGTATAACTCCCATGCTTTGTTACAAGCTTTCACAAATCTTTCTAACGATACCGGCTTTACGAGATAATCTACCACATCCAGATTAAAACCTTCCAGTGCAAATTTTTCATAAGCAGTTACCAATATAATCATTGGTTTTTTGGGTAGGCTTTGAATAAATTGAAGGCCGGTAAGTCCCGGCATTTGTATATCTAAAAAAATAAGGTCAATAGGCTTCTCTTGTAATACTTTCATGGCTTCCATGGCATTATTGCAGGAAGCTTCTAATTGTAAATAGGGCAATTGGCTAATATTATCTGCCAAAAGCTCAAGTGCTAAGGGTTCATCATCAACAGCAATACAGTGTATCATCAATGAAAGTTTAATTGTAATGACACCATAAACCAATCGTCATTTTTTTTAATCAAAAGTGAATGACTTCCACCATATAACAAGTTCAATCTTCTTTCAACATTCGTTAATCCAATACCGGAGGTTTTATCTTTTATTTCATTTGAAACAGGATTGAATTTGTTGCTTACCATAAAATGAAGCAAATTGTTTTTTGCTTTTAGTTCAATATTTATCGTAGCGTTATCAACAATGCCTGTGCCATGTTTAAAAGCATTTTCAACAAATGGAATTAAAAGCATTGGTTCTATAGTATAACTTTTATCAGGCACTTCCGTATAAAAATTAACGGCCACATTATTTCCAAAGCGCTGTTGCTGCAAATCAATATAGCTTTGAAGGTACTCTGTTTCTTTTTCAAGTGGTACTTTTTCTTCATCGGCTTCGTATAACATATAACGCATTAAAGAGGATAATTTAATGAGTGATGGCTCCAGCAGGTCAGACTTTTTTCTTGCCAGGGCTACCATGTTGTTCAGTACATTAAACATAAAATGAGGGCTAACCTGCGATCTTAAAAAGGAAAGCTCTGTAGTTAAATTTTCTTTTTCTTTTTGTTGGAATATATGGTCGTATTTTATTTTATCGCTAATCATTCTATATGCGGTACTGGTAGCCAAAATAAAAATATAGGGAAAGAATACGAAGAGGATGGCCGGTTTTAATTCATATGTTCTTTCTGTTAGAAAGGTTTCAAATAAAATCCAGTCAAAAATAATTTGTATAATAAAAATGATGAGTTGTAAAAGTGCAAATTCCCAATACCTTTTTTTGTAGATAAATTTGGGCATTAAGAAGTAAGCATTCAAATAAAAGAAACCTGCCCAAAGTGCACCGGTGATAATATATTTAATAAGGGAAAAGGAATCGTTATGGTTATGGGCATTTTCGTAGGAAGGACGAAGTAAAAATGGCAAAGAGAATAGGAGGGTCCATGCAGCAATATGCATCGCAATGACTACCCATTTTTTTGCATACCACTGTTGTTTCATGGTACTAAAATAATGTAGTTATGATAGAATGTTGATGTAGGTGCGACAAAAACTTGTTTTTTAGCGACCAAATGCCAAATGATAGAAAAAGGCAACCTTTTGCAAGATTGCCCCCATCTCAGTAGTTTGTTCTTTTATAACCATACTCTCACCTTATGTTTTCAACTACGCCGTACTTTTTTATAGCATTGGCTACTTTGCACACATTCAACTCGCATAAAACGAATGTACAAATTTTGTAAATCTTATATCATCATTATTTAATGTAGCATTTGCTACTAAGAAAAATGGCGTAGGCACAGCGATAAGTCTGGTAAAATTTCGTTTTATTGGAGTAAACTACGATTAGTTGGGCTGTTTCAACTACCCTGTTGCTGACCCTACTTTTCCAAATGTAAACCATGTATATTATGCGGAAGTAACAGCAACACTTCTAAAGGATGCAGAGAAATACAAATTGCTTTATAGGCGCTATCATTTAGAAGTTACTTTACTGAACTATTTCAAACTATTGAAACAAAATAATTAAAAACATCCCCTCATATGAGCAAAATCATATTCATATTGAAATAAGACGTTCACTTTTGCATCAAAATATTTTGAATTGAAGGTTACTGTATCTATATTCTTAATTGTTATTGTGTTCGTACAAACATTTAGCACTTATTTCATTAAAGCTGATTTTTACTGGTACAGAGCCTATATTGTCAAAAATTTATGTGAGAACCGGGATAAGCCTTTGATGCACTGCAATGGTAAAT
Source organism: Hydrotalea lipotrueae (assembly GCF_019249625.1). Taxonomy (NCBI): domain Bacteria; kingdom Pseudomonadati; phylum Bacteroidota; class Chitinophagia; order Chitinophagales; family Chitinophagaceae; genus Hydrotalea; species Hydrotalea lipotrueae. Next base: position 13,558 of record NZ_JAESDL010000021.1, read on the forward strand.
GTTATCTCAACAAAAAAATAAATGAGCAAGAAAAACAGGATACTCAGGCACCTGAAACTAAAAATGAGCTTGTTGAGCTTTCACCCTGTTTTGTTGCAACAATATTTACTGTACCCGACCTGATAATCCCTCTTAAAAATCATTTCTTTCTTAAAAACGACACCAGGATATTTTGTATTTCCCGGACATTCTTCCATCCACCTACAGTCTGATAATAACTACTATTCTATTGATCAGCATTTGAATTACTCAAACAGGGTAATCTATTTTTCAATTTTAATTTATTAATGAATGAAAAAGCATCTATGCTTAATTGCATTGCTATGCATGTCAGGCAGTGCAGGATATACGCAATCAACCATGTCTGGTACTGTTTTGGATGCAGTAACCAAACAGGCATTACAAGGCGCAACCATTACTGACTTTGCAAATCATCACATATACCTGACAGATGCCAATGGCAATTTTTCAATACCGACAAAAACAGATAGTATATCTGTAACCTGCATTGGTTATTACCCCAAAAAAATAAAAACAACCAATCAAGGTAGAATTTTATTAACACCCTCGTTCAGCAACCTCAATGAAATAATCATTTCCGGAAGCAGGGAAACACAAAAGCGTACGGAAGTGCCGGTAGCTATAAATGTAATTTCAAAAACACAAATTAACGACACCAAGGCTACACGTCTGGATATGCTTATCAATAAAGTACCCGGAGTGTTTATGGTAGATCTTGGCAACGAACAGCACAGCATGGCGGTGCGGCAGCCTATAGGCACCAGTAATATCTTCCTGTATCTGGAAGACGGTATTCCAATAAGGACGGTTGGAGATTTTAACCACAATGCATTAATTGAAATTAATCAGGCTTCGCTGCAACGTATTGAGGTGATAAAAGGACCGGCATCGTCCTTATACGGAAGCGATGCGGTAGGTGGCGCCCTGAATTTTATCACGCAATCGCCATCGCCATACCTTACAGGTAAAATTCAGGCTGAAATAGGAAGCTTAGGTTACAAACGCACAGATGTTGCGGTTAGCAATACATATAAAAAAATAAGCATTTATGCTGCAGGTTATTATGCCAACCAGAATCAAAGTGTAAATGAACATAATGACTTTTACAAAGCAGCCTTTACTGTAAGGGGTGATTATACTTTTAATAAAAAATCAAAATTAATCAACGTTTTGGATCTGATTCATTACAAAACCGATCAAAAAGGAGGTCTGGACAGTCAGCATTTTTACCGGAAAGATTATTCCAGTTTTTATAGGTTTACCTATCGCAAAGTAGATGCATTAAGGTTTCGGAGCACCTTAAATCAGGAATGGAATGACAACAACCAAACCAGCTTCACCATCTTTTATCGTAATTCCTCTATAGGGCAAAATCCATTTTATGCTATTAAAAATGTGACCGGAAATTCCTTAAAAGCAAATGGACAAATTAATGTCGATGCCTTTCAAAGTTTTGGAACCCTGGTGCAGCATACTACCCAAATACCATCAGTGCAAATTAAATGGATTTCCGGTATTGGCGCAGATTACAGCCCTGCTATCTATCTTGCTAAATACATAAATATAGACAAAGATGCTAACGGTGTATTTTATCAATATCATTTGAGCGACAGTGTGCTAACTGATTATAAGATCGGGTTATTCAATACAGCTCTTTACACACAGATAGAATACCAGCCTGTACATACGCTGCGTCTTGTAGCCGCTGCACGATATGACAGGCTTGATTACAATTTTGACAATCATTTACCTCCAGGGGCATATTCAGGAGCGCCGGATGCTGTTAACCACTTCGATCATTTCTCTCCGAAGCTGGGCCTCACTTACAATTTTGGGAACCAAAAAGGAATTTATTTAAATTATAGTGTAGGTTTTGCGCCACCTAATATAACCGATTTATACAGTGGAGTACTGATACCCACTTTACAACCTTCCTCTTACAATAATTATGAAATAGGCGGATGGCTTGGATTTGCCGGTTCAAAAGGATCTGTTGAAGCATCTCTATACAAATTGAATGGAAAGAACGAAATTGTAAGTGTACGCCTTCAGGATGGAAGTTACCAAAAACAAAATACAGGTATAACCAGTCACAAAGGAATAGAATTGAATATAAAATATGCACCCACGCAGGAGTTGATGTTTCGCATAGGTGGTACCGTTGCCAAACACAAATACATCAATTACCTGCAGCAGGGAAAAGATTTTTCCGGGAACGATATGCCCCAGGCACCTGCTTATATTATAAATGGCGAAATAACCTACAAGCCATTATTTGTAAGAGGTTTCAGGATTGCTGCAGAATGCCAGAGTCTTGGTTCCTATTTTACAGACCCGCAAAACACTTCGAAATATAATGGGTTTACAGCTTTCAACATCAGGATGGGATACCGCTTAAAAAACTATGAAACATGGATGAATTGCCTGAATGTTGCGAATGGAAATTATGCTGTAACGGTGGAGAAAAGCGCCTATGGTACTTCGTACAGATCAGGGCAATTGAGAACCCTGCAGGTAGGGGTTGCTTACCATTTTGATAAAAACAAAAATTAACCTTAAGAATATTTCTAAACAATGATTTATACAGGCAGATAAATAACAGCATTGTTACTTCAACCAAAAAATTAAAAAATGAAAAAAATTATATATATTATATATTACAGTTTGTCCGGGATTATCCTTTCCTGTAATCAAACAAACCATGCTTCCAACCTTGTTGTTTCAAACGAAATGAATACAGATACTACTGAAGGCTCCTGCCCATACCTTACAAAAGATATCAATGGAAACCTGGTGATGAGTTGGATAAAAAAAACGAGTGATTCCACCCGGGTAGTGTGCTATGCCATTTCAAGTGACCATGGAAAAACGTTTGGTAAAGAAACCATCATTCCACAAAGTGCAAATGTTTTTCCACATGGAGAAAATATGCCTAAAATAATTTTTATGCCCGCAGGGGAGGTTATTGCAGTTTGGGGAGCTGCTAATCCCAATCCTATAAATTCTTATGCAGGCATCGTTTATTATTCCCAATCGTTCGATGGAGGCAAAACATGGAATGGAGCAGTAAAACTGGTTAAGGATTCTTCGGGTATTGATCAACGTTATTTTGATGTAGCACTGTTACCGGATGGATCGGCAGCCATTACGTGGTTAGACAATAGAAAAAAGGGCACAGGAGATGGATCTTCTCTTTTCTTTGCAAGTTCTCATGGTACTTCAGGATTTGAAAATGAGAAAAGAATTGAAGGGCCCTGCTGCCCCTGTTGCAGAACGGGTATTTTTATGGATCATAACCATAATATTCATATCATATACAGGGCTATCTTAAATGACAGCATTCGCGATATGGTACATATTTTTTCTACAGATATGGGTAAAACTTTTTCACCACCACACAGAATTAGTAATGATAACTGGGTGATCAACGGCTGTCCGCATAGCGGGCCGGCCATGACGGAAAATAACAATGGATTGCAATTTTCCTGGTTTACCGCCGGGGGACAGGCGGGTATATATTATTGCCACGCAGATATGGATGGAAAAAACTTTTCTCAGCGAGCATTAGTCAGCGGGCCTTCGGGCCGACATCCTCAAATGACTTCTATTGGCAATCGTGTTATAATGGTTTGGAATGAAAATATAATCAAAGGACAAAATGTTGCCACACGAATTGGTCTGGAGATAAGAAATCCTCAGGGAACTAATCCTGAAAAACAATTTATAACGGATGATATCGGCCTGGCCACCTTTCCGGTTATTAAAACAATAGATGAAACCACAGTCTTAATTGCTTATACTAAAAGCATCGGCAATAAAGATTTCGTAAAATATAAATTGATACATATTAAGTAGCTGTAAGGTAAATTTAAGTAACCACTTAAATTTAATAGAATCTCTCTTCAGCATAGTTTATTCTTATCTAAACAAACACTCGGTGTATGTTTTCAACTACTGTTGTCCGGTAAAAGAATTAAGAAAAGCAAAAGTATTAATGCTGCCTTATTTACTATACTAAAACAGATGTTTTATATGGCAGTTTGATTTTACAGGACAACAGTAGACACAGACATACGCCAGGATAATCTTGTTTTTGCACAAACAAATGATGATGCGATGCCCATCACCACTGCATTACAGCACAAAATAAAAAAAGCAATCCTTGTTAATGGATTGCCTTTTTGAAGCTTCTGTCGGGAGGACAGGATTCGAACCTGCGACCCCCTGGTCCCAAACCAGGTATTCTACCGGGCTGAACTACCTCCCGAGCCCTATGGATAAAAAAACGCACTTTGTTTGTGCGTATATTTTGCGGTGAGGGAGGGATTCGAACCCTCGGTACAGTTTAACCCGTACGGCAGTTTAGCAAACTACTGGTTTGAGCCACTCACCCACCTCACCATTCCCATTCTTTCGTTTGGGGTTGCAAAAATAGGAACACCAGTTGTAAAATCCTAAAATCAGCTTTGCTAATTCTTAAAATATTTTTTGGCCTTTATTTTTTTTGACCCATTACATAGCAGCTAACTGCACTTTTTGCGTTAATTCCATTACATTTTCTCTGAATATGGTATCGGTATCCATTAAATCTTTTACCGTTTGGCAGGAGTGAATAACGGTTGTATGATCTCTTCCGCCAAAATGTTCTCCAATGGTTTTTAATGAGTTTTTGGTAAAAGCTTTGGCTAAGTACATGGTAATTTGCCGGGCCTGTACTATTTCACGCTTTCTGGTTTTATGTAATAAACGTTCATAAGGTACATCAAAATATTCGCATACCATTTTCTGAATGGCTTCTATGGTAATTTCTTTACTGCTGGTTTTTACAAAATTGCGTAGTACCTTTTTAGCCAACTCTAAATCAATCTCTTTCTTGTTTAAAGACGATTGTGCCAATAACGATATTAAGGCTCCTTCTAATTCTCTCACATTGGTATTAATATTGTAGGCCACATATTTTACTACCTCTTTACTCATGTCCAACCCGTCGTTCTTCATTTTATGTTCTAAAATTTCAATACGGGTATCATAATCGGGTAATTGCAAATCGGTGCTTAAGCCCCAGCGGAAACGGCTTAACAGGCGTTCCTGCATGCCGTCTAAATCTTTCGGCGATTTATCGGAAGTAAGTACCAATTGTTTGCCACTTTGGTGTAAATGGTTAAAAATGGCAAAGAAGGCATCCTGCGATTTTTCAGCACGATTAAAAAATTGCACATCATCAATAATCAATACATCTATTAACTGGTAAAAATGAATGAAATCGTTGATGGCATTATTACGGCTGTGGTCCTGAAACTGATTAATAAATTTTTCACTACTTACATATAACACTACTTTACCGGGATGCAATCGTTTCACTTCATTTCCAATAGCCTGTGCCAAATGTGTTTTACCCAAACCCACGCCACCATAAATTACCAATGGATTGAATGAATTGGCGCCTGGTTTTTCAGCTACGGTTTTTCCGGCCCTGCGGGCAACACGATTACAATCGCCTTCAATAAATGAATCGAAAATATAAGATGCATTCAACTGAGGGTCTATTTGCATTTTCTTTAACCCGGGAATAATGAAAGGATTTTTTACAGGATTATCTATTACCAGCGGAAAACTCATTTCATTGTTGGCATAAATTTTCATGCCGCTGGCGGGTAAGTCCATACTGCCATTGCGACCATTGCCACTGTCTACCATAATACGGTATTCTAAACGGGCATCTTTTCCTAATTCACGCTTTAGCGTTTTTGCTAATAAATTAACGTAGTGTTCTTCTAAATATTCATAGAAAAATTGGCTGGGTACCTGAATCAGTAACACATTATTTTTAAGCTCAATAGGTTTGATGGGTTCAAACCAGGTTTTGTAATGTTGCCATTCTACAATGTCTTTAATAATTTTAAGGCAATTGTCCCAGATTGATTCAGCAGTTTTTACCATACTATTTGCAACAATTTATCAATAAGTTTAAGAAATATTTTTTTTCGAATGCCCGATATAGTACCTCAGCATCAAACTGCACAAAAAAAGTATAGACGGACTGCGAATATGTAGACTTTATGTTGAAAAAAAAATTTTTTATTCATTCTTTTTTTCCTTTAGGAAAATGTTTCGCGTTCGAATTAACTTTTTATGGGTTGTATTGGTGAATACATAATCTAATTGCCCCATTTGTATACCGCCCCATCCTGCCTGATTTACAAGTGTATGGCCACTGCTTTTGTTTTGATATACACGTGGTTGATTAAAAAATTTATGTGTATGTCCGCCAATAATTACATCAATACAATCATTATTTTTTGCCAGTACTTCATCGCTGATTCGGCCATCAGCATACCGATCACCTAAATGTGATAAACAGATGATGATATCACATTGCTGCTGTTGTAAAATGTTGGCTGTTTTATTGGCTTGTTCCACCGCATCAAGGTAAACTAAATTTTCTATCCCTGAAATAGAAATTTTGTCATGCAATGGCAGTAATACACCCAGGACTCCTATTTTCAGGTTTTCTCTATGAATAATGGTGTAAGGCTGATAATAATTTTGAAGCGCAGTATAGGTAAAATCATAATTGCAAATGGTAGGTTTCATGCCCGTGGCCTGTATTTGTGTAGCAAGATTGTCAATACCTCCTGAAAAATCTTTTTCACCTAAGGTAAAAGCATCATAACCCAATAAACGCATGGCTTCTAATTCTGCTTTTCCTTTAAAAGCATCATAAATGGGTCTGTCACCGCAAAAATCGCCTGCATCTAATAATAAAGTCGGTTGTCCTTTACTTCTTATTTGCTCAATCATTCGTTTCCTGCTTTCAATACCACCCATACCTGCGTAGTGGCCGCTGTTACTTTCAAATGGAAATATTTGGCTATGTGTATCGTTGGTATGCAGCAGGGTTAAATAGGTTTCGTTAACCATTTTTTTTGCCAATAAGCTACTGGCCGGTAATATGGAAATGCCGGTGAAAAGTCCGGCCTTGAAAGTATTTTGTATGAAGGTTCTTCTATTCATAGATATTGAAAATAGGCTCATTTTTGTTGATGGCTATTGGCACATTATTTTTAGTAAATGATAGAATATAATTTTTGCAGGTTTCTATCAGGTTAGTATGTAATGCGATGGAGGGTAGTGTTCGCAACATACCACAATTACTTCCACCATTAGCCATATAATCAGTTACCACAATGCAATATACTGCGCCGGGTACAATAGGTTGTTGTTGTATCATAATTTTTTTTGCCTTACCATGAATATCAATAGCGTATTGAACGCCGGCGGCAGGCCAACCGCCATCGGTTGCCATCCTGTCGAAAAATAATTGTAAAACATCTCCTCTTATTTGTTGCACAACTAAACGATTGGTGTAGGGAAACATAGCATATAATGTGCCAATGGTTATATTGCCTTGCGGAAGAAAACCTTTAATACCGGCAGGATGCATAAATGCGGCATCAATCTTCGTTCCGGTTTGTAAGGTTGCCTGCTGTAACATGGCTTCCGTAATAAAATTTCCCAATAGCCCTCCGCCACTTTTTTTATAAACTTTTTCTAATGAAAAGCCTATAACCTGATTCAGGTAATTGTGTACACTATCGGCATAGGGTTGTAACCATTGCTGCACAACTGTATCCTTTTCATTAGTAGAATATATGGCATGATATTGATAATTGACTTGTATGGCCTGTGCAGTAAGGCTTTGTGTGTATAATAAATAAAAAAATAGAATACTTAAAATAGAGCGCATCATAGAACAGTAGTATTGGAAAAAGTAAGGTACAAAATTTATTTTGCGAAAAGAATAAATTTTAGATAAGGTATTGCATTTGTAAAAAGCTACTTTTGCCGCAATAAATTATTTTTTATGAGTTACGAGATTACAGGAAAATTAGTGGCCCGCTTTGATATTGTGCAACGCACTGAAACTTTTAAAACACGTGAGTTTGTAATTGAAAAGTCGGAAGATATTGGTGGACGCATCATTACAAATTATGTAAAATTTCAATGTGTACAGGATAAAACTTCAATGCCCGATAGATTTACCCTTGGCGAAACTGTAAAAGTGCTGTTTAATATTAAAGGCACCAAATGGGTAAAAGATGGTAAGGAAAATTATATTACCAATTTAGATGCCTGGAGAATGGAATCGGCCAAACTATCTGAAGGTAATACTGCAACCGGCGATTATATTCCCGATGCACCGGCTGCTGATATGATAGCAGATGATTTGCCGTTCTAAAAAATGTACATGGTTTTATAGGGTAAAAACCTATCAACATGCAAAAAAGTATTTCGCTTCGTTTAACACCTGCACAGGCAGCCGATGCCTTATTTGTAGAAAATTATCTGGCAAAAGAACTGGCATTGCACCTGAACGCCTGAGTGGTTTTTTTGTTGAAAAAGAATCAATTGATGCCCGAAGCAGACAACAGGTATGGATGAATAAAACCATTCGGGTATATGTGGATGAACCTTTTATCGAAAGGCCACGCCATATTATTCAATTTCCTTCTGTACATCATGCCACAAAAAAAGTGATTATTATTGGCGCTGGCCCTGCAGGTTTATTTGCAGCGCTTTCATTAATTGAAAAAGGCATTCAACCCATTATCCTGGAACGGGGAAAAGCAGTTAGAGAAAGAAGAAGAGATTTAGCCAGGCTCAATAAAGAAGGTATTGTAAATACAGATAGTAATTATTGTTTTGGTGAAGGGGGAGCCGGTACTTACAGCGATGGTAAATTATATACCCGAAGTACGAAGCGGGGTGATGTAAACAGAATTTTACAATTGTTTGTACAATTTGGGGCAGATGAAAAAATTTTATACCAGGCCCATCCGCACATTGGTACCAATAAATTGCCACATATTATTACTGCGATGCGGCAGCAAATTATTGATGCCGGAGGCGCTTGCTATTTTGAACAGCGTGTGGTTGATTTTTTGATAGAGCACAATCAAATAAAAGGCGTTCTCACAGCAAACAATGCAGTTTGGAAAGCAGATGCGGTAATTCTGGCAACAGGCCATTCGGCCAGAGATATTTTTCATTTGTTTTTCCAAAAAAAAATAGGGATAGAAGCTAAACCGTTTGCATTGGGGGTTCGAGTAGAACACCCCCAGGCATTAATAGACGCCATTCAATACCATTGCCCCATTTCAAATGGGCATGTGGCTGAAAGTAACCGAGATCTTCATTTGCCGCCTGCCGCTTATAGTTTGGTAGAACAGGTAAATGGAAGAGGGGTATTTAGTTTTTGTATGTGTCCCGGCGGCATTATTGCACCTGCAGCAACATCACCCAACGAATTGGTGGTGAATGGGTGGAGCCCTTCTAAGCGCAATAATCCATTTGCCAATAGCGGTATGGTAGTACAGGTTGGTTTAAAAGATGCAGCGCATTGGTTGCTGCAACATGAAAATTGGTATCGGGAACAACAGGTTGCATTATCTATTCCTTCTAAAGTAATTCCACCTGAACAGCACCCATTGGCACTGTTGTATTTTCAGCAATGGGCTGAGCAATTGGCTTTTACAGCAGGTGGTGGTCATTTTGTTGCACCTGCTCAACGATTAATTGATTTTACAAATAATAAAATGTCATCCTCTTTACCCGATTGTAGTTACATACCCGGCCTGCAATCTGTAGATTTAAAAGGCGTTCTTCCTGATTTTATTCATCAATCATTACAACAAGGGTTTAAAAATTTCGGTAAAAAAATGAAAGGTTACTTAACCAATGAAGCAGTGGTGGTAGCTACTGAAAGTCGTACATCTTCACCGGTACGTATTCCCCGAAATTCCCACACATTGCAACATCCGCAAATTCAATATCTATATCCTTGTGGGGAAGGTGCCGGATACGCCGGAGGTATTGTTAGCGCCGCCATTGATGGTGAGTTGGTTGCGGCTGCTATTGCACAACGGTATGTATAAAAGGTATTGTATACCGATTGCTCAATTATTCATAACACTTAAAATATTTAATACGTTATTTCAATAAAATATATTAAAATTGCTAATGGTTGTTTATTCCAATCAATCATAAACCCAACATTAATTATTACAATGTTATGAATGCTATTTTACAATTACACCATTTAAAAAAATATTATGCTATCCAAAAAGCGGTAGATGATATTAGTTTTGAAATTGAGGCTGGCAGCATATTTGGCTTGCTGGGCCCCAATGGTGCCGGTAAAACCACTTTGCTGCGTATGATAACGGGCATCATTTATCCGGATGAAGGTGATATAACATTTGATGGCAAACCATTTAGCCCCTTAGATGATACGGTTAAAATTGGGTATATGCCGGAGGAACGGGGTTTGTATAAAAAAATGAAAATAGGAGAGCAGGCTTTATACTTGGCACAATTAAAAGGATTAAGCAGGGCAGAAGCACTTTCCAAAATTCGTTTTTGGTTTAAGAAGTTAGAAATGGAAAGCTGGTGGAATAAAAAGGTGGAAGACCTGAGTAAGGGGATGAGCCAAAAACTACAATTTGTTACCACTGTTTTACACGAACCTAAATTAATTATATTAGATGAACCTTTTAGTGGCTTAGATCCGGTGAATGCTAATTTGATAAAAGATGAAATTTACCGGCTGGCACAACAAGGCAGTACCGTTATTTTCAGTACGCATCGTATGGAGCAGGTAGAGGAAATTTGTAATCATATTGTTTTAGTTAATCTGGGTAAGAAAATTCTGGATGGTAAAGTACAGGATATTAAACAACAGTTTAAACAGCATACCTTTAATATTGCTTTTGACACTGCTCCTGCAAGTCTTATACATCCTTCTTTTGAAGTTGTGCATCAGAAAGGCAATGATTTTACCCTGATTATTCATTCCGGGTTTAGGAGCAATGATGTATTGCAGTTTTTTATTGCACAAAATGTAAATGTGGTTGCTTTCAATGAAATATTACCATCACTGAATGATATATTTATTCAGTTGGTTGAATCAACACATAGTGCTGCAAGAAGTTTTGAAACAGTACAATAATTAATTTTTATTGATTCATTACAACAAAATGATTCAACCGTATTTTCAAAAGTTTATGCATCATCTCATCTATTCCATTTAAAACGATTTAAATTAACAGTATGAATAAAACTTTTTTAATAGCCCGCCGCGAATTTTTAAGCCGGGTGCAAAAGAAAACTTTTTTATTAACCACAATTCTATTGCCGTTGTTTATTTTTGGTTTTTATGCATTGATAATCTATTTCTCTGTAAAAACCAGCGATAATATTCAAATTGCAATTGTAGACCGTGCACATATTATGGATGATATTTCGACCAAACAAAGTGGTGATGTGCAGTTCAGTATCTTGAAAGATGCATCGGTAAACGATTTGGATAAACAAATACAACAAAAAAAGATTACCGGCTATATTGTTGTACCTGAGCATTATAATATTATGGGGTTTGATACCCTCTCATTAAAATCAGATAAATCAATTGGATTGCTGACACGTGATAAAATTCAAAAAAAATTTTCTGATTTATTGGAAGAAAAAAGGTTAATAGCATTGAACCTGAATAAAAGACAAATTGATAGCATACAAAATGCAAATACTTTACAGTTTACAAGTCTGGAAGGGAAAAAAGACTCTGATGCCAAAGCCGGCGTTAGTTATGGAGTAGGCTATTTTAGTGGGTTCTTAATATATATTATTCTGTTTATTTATGGAACAATGGTTATGCGTGGTGTAATGGAAGAAAAAATGAATCGCATTGCAGAGGTAATTGTAAGCAGTGTTAAACCATTTAAATTAATGATGGGAAAAATAACCGGTATTGGTGCCGTAGGTCTGGTTCAATTTATTATTTGGATTGTGTTAATTCTCGGATTAACCATGTTACTTCCTTTTATTTTTCCGCAGATTGGTCAACAGACAAGTGAGCTACCTATGCAACCGGGTGCTATGCAGGCTGCTGCTTCCATGAAAAATAGTGGCGGGTTACAGGAAGTAATGGCCGGATTAAGTACCATTAATTTTCCTTTCATTATTGGCACATTCATATTTTATTTTCTTGGTGGTTATTTACTGTATGCTTCATTATTTGCGGCTGTGGGTAGTGCCGTGAATGAAGATCCGCAGGATGCACAAAGTTTGTTATTGCCGATTACAATGCCCATTATTTTTGCAATGGTTATTATGACAAAAGCAGTGAATGAGCCCAACAGTTCATTGGCGGTATTTGGCAGCATGTTTCCACTTACATCGCCCATAGTTATGATGGCCCGTATTGCACATGGTGTGCCTGATGGTGTTCCACTTTGGCAATTATTGATGAGCATGGCATTATTGATTGGAGGCTTTTTGGCCACTACCTGGCTGGCTGCAAAAATTTACAGAGTGGGTATTTTAATGTATGGTAAAAAACCTACATGGAAAGAGATGTGGAAATGGGCATTTATCAAGAATTAAAAATATTTTGTAATGATGAATCAGGCAGCTTTTGGGCTGCCTGTTTTTTATATAATATTATCGGAAAATACCAGTGGCTGTTGTAATGCAACATTAAATTCGTTCCATATTTCATGGACAATATCAGCGGCTGGTTTTATATCGTCAATTAAAGCACTTACCTGGCCAATTTCTAATTCACCTTCTTCCATATCGCCTTCAAACATACCTTTTTTAGCACGTCCTTTACCTAGTAGTTGCTGTAATGTGGCAGCATCGGCTCCATTCATTTCTGCTTCATGAATTTGTTGGTAGAACGGGTTTTTTAATAGTCGGACAGGTACGTGTTTTTTCAGGCTTAAAACAGTATCACCCTCTTTTGCTGCTATTATTTTTTGCTTGAAGTTGATGTGTGAGGAGGCTTCAGGTGTGCATACAAACCTACTTCCAATCTGTACTCCATCGGCGCCCAATACCATGGCAGCAAGCATTTGTCTTCCAGTAGCAATGCCTCCTGCAGCAATTACCGGAATGTTGATTGCTCTACGAACCAAAGGGATTAAAACAAAGGTGGTTGTTTCTTCTCTTCCATTGTGCCCACCTGCTTCAAAACCTTCTGCAACTACCGCATCAACACCTGCAGCTACTGCTTTTTGTGCAAACAAACTGCTGCTTACCACATGAACAACGGTAATGCCTTTACTTTTTAAAAGTGGGGTAAAGGTTTTTGGATTTCCTGCACTGGTAAAAACAATGGGTACCTGCGCTTCAATAATGGTAGCAATATGCTGGTCAATATCCGGATACATTAAAGGCAAATTCACTGCAAAAGGTTTTCCGGTTGCTTTTTTGCATTGTTGTATATGTTCTTTTAAAACTTCAGGATACATGCTGCCTGCGCCAATAATTCCTAATCCACCTGCATTGCTTACGGCAGCTGCTAATTTCCACCCACTGGCCCATACCATACCTGCCTGAATGATGGGATACTCAATGGAGAAAAGCTTTGTAATCCTGTTCGAAAACATAGCATACATTAATTCATTATATAAAATATCGGATAAATATTAATTATCATATTGTCGTTATCCGAAATCAATTTCAGTATTATCGCCAATATTTAAACTTCGGCTTAAACCTTTTACTGAAGCATCGCTTCCAATCAGCGAATTATCGAGTACTACTTCAAATAAATGTGTATAAGAGCCAATAATGCTATCACGCAAAATAGAAAATTGAATATGGGTATTGGCACCAATCGCTACATGCGGGCCTACAATGGCATTTTTTAAGGTACAACCTGCACCAATACTAACCGGTGGAATAATAATGGTATTTTCTAATTTAGCTGTATCATCAGTTTTGCCGCCAAATTTTTTTAATAATGTGGCATTACTTTCTAAAAGTGTTTCTTTTTTACCACAATCGAACCAATTTTTTACTTTAAAAGATTGAAATTTTGCACCCCTTGCAATCATACATTCCAATGCATCAGTTAAATTATATTCACCTAAGGTTCGGATGTTTTGTGTAAAAATGTGATGCAGACATTCATACAAAAAATTGGTTTCTTTAATTTTATAAAGACCCACCAATGCCATATTGCTTTTAGGGATAGCAGGTTTTTCTACCACTTGCTCAATAAATCCATTTTCATCAATTGCTGCTACACCAAAATGTCTGGGATCATCTACTTTTTTTACACCCAACATGCTATAAGGGCTGTTTAAAACTTCTTTTACATCAAATTCGCAAATTGTATCTCCCAGGGTTACAAACACTTCATCATCACCTACAATATTTTTAGTTAATTCAATGGCATGTCCGGTTCCCTGTCTTTCATTCTGGTAAACAAAGTGTGTGATTAAATGAGGGTAGGTTTGGGCAACATATTCTTGAATTTTTTCCCCTAAATAACCTACTATAAAAATAAATTCATTGATGCCGGCTTCATGTAATTGGTCAACAATAAAACTTAATATGGTTTTACCTGCAATGGGTATTAATGCTTTGGGTTGTGTATAGGTGTGGGGCCTTAATTTAGTACCAGCACCAGCAACAGGTATGATTGCTTTCATTACTAAAGAGTCGGTTTTGTTTCGTTGATTAAACGATTCTGCTCATTAAAACTATGCATTCGAATTGGTTTCGTAAAAATTTGTTTGGAATGCGGGATGCTGAATTACAGGGTAGTTGCATCTTTACAAACCTTTCCAACCAATATTTTGGGGTGTGAAAATAGGGAAAACTTTTTTTTATCAGCAAATCATCTTTTTTTACAGTGTTATAAACAAGTTATGGCAAGCTAAATATGAAGAACTATTTTTGCAGGAAATATTATTTGTTTCATCATTTTACCCCTTATTTTAAATACGCCAATTTATGCAAAGAGATACCTTGGTTTTTAACCTTATACAGCAGGAATTAGAAAGACAGCGCAGAGGCATTGAATTAATTGCTTCAGAAAATTTTACCAGTTTACAGGTAATGCAGGCCATGGGTGGGGTAATGACAAATAAATATGCCGAAGGATACCCAGGCAGAAGGTATTATGGTGGTTGTGAAATAGTTGACCAAACTGAACAATTGGCTATTGACCGTTTAAAGCAAATATTTAATATTGAGTATGCAAACGTACAACCACATAGCGGCGCACAGGCCAATGCTGCATTAATGCTGGCTGTTTTGCAACCTGGCGATGCTATTTTAGGATTGGATTTAAGTATGGGCGGCCACTTAACCCATGGTGCGGCCGTGAATTTTAGCGGTAAGTTATACCAACCTCATTTTTATGGAGTTACCAAAGAAGAAGGCTTATTAGATTATGCCATGCTGGAAGAAAAAGCCCGCAGCGTTAAACCTAAACTCATTATTTGTGGTGCCAGTGCCTATAGCAGAGATATTGATTATGCCCGTATTAGAAAAGTGGCCGATGAAGTAGGTGCTTTTGTAATGGCAGATATTGCACATCCGGCAGGATTAATTGCCAAAGGTTTGTTAGGAAACCCATTTGAGCATTGCCATTTTGTAACATCAACAACCCACAAAACTTTAAGAGGTCCGAGAGGTGGTGTGATTATGATGGGAAAAGATTTTGAGAATCCGTTTGGATTAAAAGATATGAAAGGAAATATTAGAATGATGAGCCATTTAATTGATATGGCGGTATTTCCAGGCACACAAGGCGGTCCGTTGGAACATGTTATTGCAGCCAAAGCAGTGGCTTTTGGTGAAATACTTTCAGACGAATTTACACAATATGCCAAACAAGTACAATTGAATGCACAAGCCATGGCAAAGGCTTTTGTGGACAAAGAATACAAGATTATAAGTGGCGGAACCGATAATCATCTAATGCTCATTGACTTGCGTAATAAAAATATCAGCGGAAAAAAAGCAGAACAGGTACTGGGCCGGGCTGATATTACAGCCAATAAAAATATGGTACCCTATGATGATAAAAGTGCTTTTGTAACTTCCGGTATTCGTTTTGGCGTGCCTGCTATTACAACCAGAGGGTGCAAGGAAG
Source organism: Hydrotalea lipotrueae (assembly GCF_019249625.1). Classification (NCBI taxonomy): domain Bacteria; kingdom Pseudomonadati; phylum Bacteroidota; class Chitinophagia; order Chitinophagales; family Chitinophagaceae; genus Hydrotalea; species Hydrotalea lipotrueae. The sequence continues at coordinate 29,528 of NZ_JAESDL010000021.1, forward strand.
AGCACATGCAATTTGTGGTAAATGCCATCGATACGGTATTAATGAATGCTGATGATACATCCACTGTTGAAAAGGTGAAAAAACAGGTGAATGATTGGATGCTGCAGTTCCCATTATATCCTGAATTGGGTTAAAGGAGTTTATATAATCATTTCTGAATGAATCAATTACTGTTTTATGATACAACGTATTCAATCTTTTTGGTTACTGTTAACCGCTGTTTGTGCTTTTGCCACTTTAAAACTGCCATTTTACAGTGGAAATAAAATTGCTGACCAGGCCGGCAGTTATCAATCAGTTACCGGCAATACAACCATATTGTTGAATATTATTACGGTAGCAATTGGAATAATAGCCTTGGTATTTATTTTTCTATACAAAAACCGTAAGCAACAATTGTGGTTAACGCTACTATTGTTTCTGGTATCACTTTTACAGCTATTTCTGCTCTACCTTCAAACCAAACAATTTGTGCAAGGCGCTTATGAAATTTCGGTACTGGTTTATATCGCTATGCCTGCTTGGTTAATATTGGCCATGCGTGGCATGTATAAGGATGAACAATTGGTGAAAAGTGTAGACAGATTGAGATAAACGTTAGTAGAATACTTATTTAATTTCCTAATTAGTTGACTATTTAAAGGTGGATTGGTGATAAAGAACCTTTTTATATTTGCAAATAAAAATATTTGATTGATAAATTTGTTACATTTCAGTTTCAATACTGTTTAAAATTTTATAGTATTAATTTAAAAACAATTGTAAGAATACTACTACAAATTCTTCAATTTAACTTTAAATTATTATTTATCAATAATTTATATATTTATATTAAATTTATTTTGTTTTTCTTTTAAATCAGACTAAATTCCTTTTAAAATCTTTCCATTAATGTATTACTAATTTTGTTTAGTTATTTTTTACCTGCAATTGATAAAATGGAATAAATCCGAGTTCGCTTATTAGTGTTATTTGCTTTATTATTAACTATTTTTAATTAATTAAAAATTTGAATACTATTTTGACAATACAAATGAATTGTCAGAGAAAATTTAAATAAAGTTTTAGTGATTGAATTTTATTTAATATAAAATAATTAAATCATGAATTAAATGAGGTTATTAATTCGCCATCTTAATTCAATATCTTAATCCTGCAATATGCCTAATAGATGTATTTACAATTTCATAATGTGGATTATACTAATATTAGCTGGAGCCGTTAACAGTGCCAATGCACAAGATCCGCATTTTTCGCAATACTTTACTTCACCCATGACTATTAATCCATCCCTAATGGGAAAAGATGTGGAAGATTGGCGTTTAACCAGCACATTACGGCGCCAATGGTGGGGAGGAACCGTAGCACCTTATAATACCTATACTGCTTCCATTGAAAAACGGGTAGCCACGAATAGCACCGGCGATAATCAGTTAGGTATTGGCATGATGGTATTCAGTGATGAGTCGAATAACGGTTTATTGAAAGATACTTATCTAAGTTTGGGTGCAGCTTATAATATAACATTGGATGGAGCAGGCCATCATCATTTAGGTGCCGGTTTAACCGCCAATTATGCAGGCCGATTGGTTGACCCCAGTAAGTTTGAGTTTCAGTCGCAGTTTGGTAGCATGGGTTTTCAAAGAAGTGTTCCTTCTAACGATCCGGTAACCATACAAAGCAACCATTACTTAGAAGTGAATGCCGGTTTAAACTACAATTATACAGATACGAAGTGGGGTTTTAATGTAGGTGCAGCAGTATTTCATGCATCCAAACCCAAAGATGGCGTGTATTTAAACTCAACCTATACTGTTGAAGCAAGGTATAGTATACAGGGAAGCGTGTATTTTAATTTAGCGAACCACAACCAGTTGTTGTTTAGTGAAATATCGGAGATGCAGGGTCAGAACAGCATTCATTCCTTAGGAGCTGTTTATAAAATTAGCGTGAAGGACAAAACATTAAGGAGTTTTAATGTGGGATTATGGGATCGGTTTGGCGATGCAGTGTATCCATACATTGGATTAGAATCAGAAAGATGGATAGCGGGTTTAACGTATGACGTGGTTACTTCAGGCGTAAAAACAGCATCCAACAGTGTACAGAGTATGGAGTTGAGTTTTGCCTGGCAGTTCTTTTCTGCCAAACACCAACCAAGGCCCGTTAAGAAGATTATACAGTATTAAACAATGCTGCTAATAACAAATATATGCAACTAAACAAATTACAGGGGAGTATAACATAATTATAAACCGCTTGAAACCAAAACAAATGCCGGTATGCATCATGTATTTACCGGCATTTTGTTGGTACTAATGAAAGTGATCAGATTGTAATTTTATTATTTCTGTCATTTTTATTCATCTCCGAATAATAAATAAAAATATAGTATATAAATTAAGTTTTATTTTTTTGTGCTCCTGTGTATGATTGCTAATCATATGTAACATAGCATCTTTGATGCTACTGCCTGTAATAGATTGTCAAGGTGAGGTTAATTCAATGAAGCCAAATTTGAATATTACTACAAAACCTGTATTGCTTTTATTATTCTTTTGAAAAAAAGCATGGATACGCCATTTTTTTGATTGAATTCAATTTCTTTCAAATAAAATCCATTAACTAATTTGAAATAATAAATAATAGAAGCCAAAATTTTTACTGCATTCCACTATTATTATTACTACACAATATTATCAAAAGATACGACTTTTCTTTACTTCCCTTTGTTACAATGTCTTTGAATATGCATAACTACTTTCATTAGAGTGAACGATGTTCCCTGTCTGATTTCCATGAAAACCGTGAAAAACCATATAATTTTTCAAAGACTACCATTCCTGTTGAAGTATATGATGAGCTTCATGGGAATGGTGGTTTTTTTTAGTGCAGGCGCACAGTCTTTTCAGTTTGAAAAAGGGTTTGCTGATTTTCCTTTTACCTATAACAACATTACAGTTACATCTTTTGGTTCCGGTTCTTTTGTTGATTATGGTGCTGCCTGGAGCAGTTGTGGTGTGGCAATCAAACCGGGCAGTATATGGCTGGGTGCTTATGGGCCTGCTTCTTTTACCAATACATTTTCACAAGGGGTAAATGATATGGTGTACAATATCAATGCTGCTGATACTACTGAAACCTTTACTTTTTCAGTAAACAGAGGGAACGTTCAAATTAGCATACTTTCCGGTTGTGCTGATAAATGGACGATTGCCGGTAATCAATTAATTTGTAAAGGAATAAATGCGGGTGCACGTATACAAGTGCATGCATCAGAACCTTTTACCAATGTTACAATAGAACACAACGGATTAATGGATGGTTCTTTAATTATAATGGTATTCGATGAGGCTTTAGAATATGCCGAGAGCCATGCCGCTATCAGGGTACAACCCATCCTTTCACAAAAAATTTGTTTGGGGGATGCTATCTCTGATATTCCCATTCCCATTACCGGAGATGCAAATGAATTAGCAGATATTGTTTGCAGCGTAACTTCTTCAAATCAAACTTTTTTACCCGATAATGCTATTCAAATAATTGAAAAAAATAGTAACAAACTGCTTCATTTTACCGCTATTCCTGCATATGTAGGGATGGTACAGTTGCAATTAACCATCAGCAATAAAGATGGATTATTCATGCAAGTGCCCATTGTATTAGAAGTAATAGGCATGAAAGGAAAAGTTACTATTGATGCGAAAAGTAGTATCTGTAAAGGTGAAAAAATTGCGTTGAAAGGCACTCCATCTAATGGCGTTTGGGGCATAAATAATCCAACCTTTTCAGACGCTGTTAGCAATAATTTGCTTGCTAATATAAATACTGATGGTACATTAGTAGCCAATTATCCGGGTATACTTCAAGTCTTCTATACAGTAAAAGACAGTAGTGGTTGTACCGGTACTACCACAGCTAAAATACAGGTGCATGATATTCCGGTAAACAAAGTAATATCTCCTAAGGGAACTTTGCTGTGTGAAGGTAGTCAGCTACAATTAATGGCACCACAAGCTGAATCCTATCAATGGTTTAAAAATCAACAACCTTTGCAAGAAAAATCAAACATACTACAGGTAAATACTGCCGGTAATTATGGTGTACAATTAACCGATTCTAATGGTTGTAGTAATCCTGCTATTGTGCAGGTAACCATTGCCGGCATTGCAAAACCTAAAGCTGCTTTTAACTTTACAACTTATTGTACCAATTTACCGGTACATTTTCAAAACTTATCAGAGGTAAGTAATAGTGGTCCTGTAAACTTTGAGTGGACAGATAATAGGGGGAATATCAGTTATGAAGCCAGTCCTGCATTTACTTATAACGTAGCCGGTGAAGTGAAAGTGCAACTAAAAATTACTTCTCAGGTTTGTATAGCATTAACAACTGAAGCTATTAAAACCATTCAAATTGAACGCCCGGATGCAGGAAAGCTATTGCCTGTTATAGAAACAGAACAAACTGCCATCCGTTTACAGACCGGCAGAGTAGGGGTTCAGTACCAATGGCAACCTGCTACAGCTTTTGTAAATGCCAATACTGCTAATCCGTTATTGAATGTAACTGCCGGCCGTCAGCAATATACCGTTATGGTAACTGCCGCATCCGGTTGTACTGTTACTGATACAGTAGCAGTAAATGCCACAGCCAATGCCGGCATTTATGTGGCCAATGTATTTTCACCCAATGGCGATGGGCAAAATGATAGATTGTTGGTGAATTTAATTGGCTACAACCGTTTGAATTTCTTTAGAGTATACGATCGTAAAGGCAGGCTATTGTTTCAAACAGCCGATGAAGGCAATGGATGGGATGGCACCGTAAATGGTACTTTACAGCCTCTTGATACCTATGTTTGGGTAGCCGAAGCTTCTAATGAAAAAGGCCAAAGAATTTACAGGGAAGGAAGCACTACTTTATTACGATAAAAAATCTATTGGTTTTAAATTTTATTGATTTTAAGAACATCTCATAGTGGTTCCGTATTTGTGTAGTTTAAAACATAATTTACAGCCTGCCGAACGCTTATTAAATTCTAACACCCAATCCAAAGGTAATGTAAAACAAATTTTTACCATATTCCCCCGGAATAAGATTCATGGGTATGGTATAGGAGGGAGTAATATTAATATTAAATTTTCCTGCTACAAAAACAATCGGCACTGAAAATTCATATGAAAGTAAATTAAATTTTACACTATTATCTGTAACAGTTTGTTGAGAAATGGGGATAAATAATATTGAACTTTTTTCAAGATAAGTTCTTGAAAAATTTTGAGTACCAAAATATGCATAGGCTGTTGGATCAATTGCAAGTGCCATTGGAATTTTATTTCTTATTTTTAGAATAAATATATGGTCTAAACCTGGAGAAATTCCAATATCAGTTTTGTTACTAAATTTTAAATCTGCACCGAAATTAAAATTAATTATCTTGTTTGTATAAGCCGCGTTTAATCCACTCTGGTATTGTAAAGCCGATTGTACTAAAGTGCTATTTTCATTGTAGAATAATTTAGTAAAAAAAATATTGCCACTAAAATTTTTGGTAGATTGGAATCTATAACCAATTTCTCCCAATGCTCCTGTATAGTTTAAACTGGTGGTAGAATTTTCTAAAAATATAAAGCTTCCCTGTGCATATAAGCCACATTTGAGTTGATAACCTATATAAGGTACCATACCGCTGCTCTGTAAACTATCTGTTCTTCCAAAATATTGGAATCTGGAAACACCATTTATTCCGAAAGAGAATTCATTAGAACGTGTGGTATCATTCTGTGCATAAAGTTGCACAATTGATAAAATAAAGCTGAAAGTACCCAACATTGTTATTGCAATTTTATTAATCATATAAATATTTATTAAAATTAATAAAATAAAACACTTTTATAGAACAGATTGCCTGAAAACCGTTGAAAACCTAAAAATTTGTATGCGCATTATATTAAGGAAAAGAGGCTATTCATTTTTTTAAGTAGCCTCTTTTCTTTGAAATTAATTTAATTATGGATGGAAGTTTCTGAGTTGGCTTTAGCAGCAACTTTAATTTTTGCTTCTTTCTTTTCTTGGGAAGATTTATCTCCTACCTTTTGAATAGTCTGATTAGCCTCGTTTTCTTTAGATTTCACATACTTTTTTGCTGGTTTAGTATTAAGATCTGCATTAACATGAGCAGAATTGTCTGCATTTAAATTATTTTGTAGAGAACCTTTATCAGAACCACTCTTAAAGGCAGCATTTTCATTTGCATTTGTTTGAGCACTTGCATTGGCATGTGCTGAAGACTCTATAATGCCCTTAATATTGGTAGCTTCTTTTGTAGCATCGCTTTTGATTGTATTTGCACTGCCTGCCATATTTTTGTGTAATTCGCTATTCCCTGATACCCCGGTGTTACTTTCTATTGAAGCATTCATATTGGTATTGCTGCCTTGATGTTCAGTATTCAAATAGCTATTTGAATTTGTACTTCCTGAAACATTATTGCTTGATTCTGCTTTCAGTTGTTTTGAAGTACGTCTGGCTGCACTTTTTGATTCTTTTGTTGCAGCTTTACTTTCTGTATTGACTGCATTAGAAGTATTGATAACGGCTCTTGAAGCAGCAGTTGTTACTCTTTCGGCATTAACAGTTGCAGCAGTAGTGCTTCTTATAGTTCCTCCTACATTAATAATTTGTGCATCTGTTCTGATACAAAAAAACAGGGCAGTCATGAAAATGGTTGATTGAATCATTGTTTTCATAATTGTAATTTTTAAAGTTTGAAAATAGAATTGAATGAATATTTATTCCAAAGACAATTTTTATGCCAGAAATAATTTTTATATTGCTGTTTCCTCAGCCAAACCGGTCAGGTGATAAATACGAATAATTTGGAAATTTAGATGGAAATGCAAATAAATAGTGGCATAGAGCCTGATTTTATTATAAATTAGATGGCTTAGGTGTTGATTTTTAAAATTTAAAATTGTATTTAGAGTAAATTCAGTAAGATTAATTTAAAAGTTTTTTTAGTACTTTTTTTCACATATTTCGATGAAAGAATTAAAAATTAAAGCGAAAAAATGTTTCATTTTCATTTTTCAACCCATCATAAAGTATTAATTATCTGCATCGCCATCTGTTTGTTTACAGGTTTTCTGAATTATTTTTTACTGCAGCCCAATATTTTTCTGTTTCATGTGTTGCATCTTTCCATTCATCCTGTTTTTGTGATTCATTCCACTTTTATCAGGAATTTTTTGCTTGGTTACTTTGCAGACGGGTTGTGGTGTCTTGCCCTATGCCTCCTAACCTTGCTATTAAAAGAATTAAATTATTTGAAGAAAGCCGGAATAATAACTATATTAGTAGTACCATTTTTAACGGAAATATTACAATACTTTGGCATTATTGGCGGTACGTTTGATTGGTTGGATATACTGACTTACCTGCTCATTATTTTGGCCTTTCTGCTTTTTTCAACCTTGCTAAAAAAACAATAACATGAAAAGGTTTACCTCGCTTATTGCACCAATGCTGGTCATTGCTCTATTTTTGTGTATGGCTATAGCCAGCACCCCTCCGAAAGCACCTTCCCCGGTTGTTTTTGACGGTATTTTTAGTTACAAAGCTGATAGGGATGAAGTAGTAAAAAATGCCGCCAAAGTGGGCTTTATTAAAAATAGTGTTAGTCCGAGTATTGTATTAAGGGTTCCACATGCCAACCAGCAGATTCTGGAACAGGATAAAAATACAAATGCCAATAACATTAGCTCTTCCGGAATCTTTGATCCGAATAACAATTTGTATGATTTAAATGTATATAATACTATTGAAAAGGAGTTGCTAAAAGGGGGCTTTACGGTTCGCGACAGGGCATTGTTTGATAAAGTGCTGGGCGACAAAAGTGTGAGTGATTATTCTAAAATAAAGGAATTAACAGAAACGGATTTGATACTGGAATTAAGCAATATTCAGTATGTGCCTTATGCCTTTAATGCATTCAGTTACCATACCAAAGGCCGGCATGGTGTTATCAATACCAACATACACAACTGTGCCCATACCATTTATTTATATGGGTTAAAACTTGAGTTTAAGTTAATCAGGGTAAAAGATAACGATTATATTGGTTCTTTTACCTATAACTATTCACCCTGTAATAATGCACCCTGCGATTATTTGGTGAGTTGTTTGGGTGATGATTGCAGTGAGCCTTATGTTCAACAGGGAGATGTAAAAATTACTGCACAAAGATTAATTACCCGTGAAATAATTACCCGGTTTGTGAAAGAGTCATCACAAAATTTGGTAAAACAAATTTTAGAATAATAAGTAAATTAAGAGGGGAAAGTACTTAAAACTTTCCCCTCTTTTAAGTGTAGAATAATGTTTGATTTTATCTATAAGTTTACACCTGCCAGTTCTAAACTTCTTTTTTTCAATTTTACAATTTCTACATTTTCAATAATGGGTTCGGGCATTACAATCAAAGAGGTTTCATTTTCCTTCCACCATGTTTGGCCATATAAATGACTGGCATGAATAACGCCAATCAAATATTTTCTTTCTTCGCCGGCATGCCATTCTTCTATCCACTCAAAATCATCTTTTTGAATAAAGTGCCAATCGGTAAAACTAAGGTATACTTTCAGGTAAAAATCATGCGTAAGGGTATGCGGCTGGTGGTGGTATAGTTTCTTATATTCATATTTGTACTGGTAGCGCAGAGCGGCAATATCGCTCAAAACAGCCGATGCTGTTGGGAAGCTGCCTGCTCCTTTTCCATAAAAAAACTGTTTGTCGGCAAAGCCGCTTTCAATGACTACACCATTGTATTCATTTTTAACAAATGAAAGAGGTTCGTCTGTTTTTGTAAATTGAGGTAACACAAATGCGGATACGTTACCATCTTTTAATTTCTTGGCTTGTGCTACTAATTTTATTTCATATTTTTTTTCCTGGGCTACCTGTGCATCTGCAGTTTGTATGCTTTGAATGCCTGTAAACAGAATATTTTTAGGATGCTCTACAATTCCGTAAGCATGATTTAATAAAAGCGACCATTTGTTTACCGCATCATATCCTTCCACATCCAACACAGGATTGCTTTCTGCAAAACCCGATTGTTGCGCCAGTAAAAGTGCTTCCGAAAAACTCAGTTGATCTTCAAACATTTTGGTTAAAATAAAATTGGTAGATCCGTTGACTATAGCTTTAATGGCATGCAACAAATCATTATCGTAGTATTCCTCTAGATTTCTGATTACAGGTATCGATGCACAGGCAGCACTCTCATACAATAAGGAGCAACCGGTTTCCAATTGTATCTGCAGCAGCTCAGGTAAATGTTCTGCCAGCATTTTTTTATTGGCACTTACCACTGCCTTTCCATTGCGCAATGCAGTAGCAACAATTTCAAATGCGGCTTCAGCATCATCGGTTACTTCTACAATTACGTTGATGTGTTCATCAAATAATAAACTGTTTTTATCGGTTGTAAATAACTGGTCGGGCGCATTTCTTTTTTTCTGCAGGTGTTTAATACACACTTTTGTTAACTCGGCCTTTAATGAGGGGGTTTGCTGCAATACTTTGTATAAACCTTCTCCTACTACCCCAAAGCCAAATAAACCAATGTGTAATGATTGATGTTGCATAATAAATTCTAGTTATAATTAATTAAAAATCATCTGGACAAAAGAACCGGTAACAAAAAAGCCCGCCATTGATAAATCAGGCAGGCTTTATATAATACATCTATATATTAGGGGGATGTAAATAAAAATTGACTGACTTATCTTTCCCATTGGTATGGGATGGAGTTGGCACCTTCATGTTATAAAAACATGGGTTGCCAAGGCTTCATTGGGCCAATTCCCTCTGCCTTTCTTGATAAGTGATAAAAAAGAACTGGCGCAAAAGTACAATAAGTGGTTTCAAATCTCCAAATATTTTTTTAATCGGGTGGAATTAGCTTTCTATGCTGTTGCAAAACGTGTCAACAATTCCTTCAAAGGCTTGTTCCTATCTTTGATACAATTTTATGGCAAAAAAAATGAAGAATAAGATAGTGACAGATGGTGCCGGTGTTACCGATGCTATTGAAATAATGGGTGCAAGGGAACATAATTTAAAAAATATAGATGTTTCTATTCCTAAAAATAAATTGGTAGTTATTACCGGTGTAAGTGGCAGTGGTAAATCATCCCTGGCTTTTGATACCATTTATAATGAAGGCCAACGCCGTTACATGGAGAGTTTTAGCGCCTATGCCCGCCAGTTTATTGGCGATATGGAGCGGCCTGAAGTTGATAAAATTACCGGTTTATCGCCCGTTATTTCTATAGAACAAAAAACTACTAATAAAAATCCGCGCTCAACAGTAGGTACGGTAACTGAGGTGTATGATTTTCTACGTTTGTTGTATGCACGTGTAGCAGATGCCTACAGTTATGAAACCGGGAAAAAGATGGTAAAATTCTCTGAAAAAGAAATCATTGATCATATTTATACTTCATTTCCCAATCAAAAAATTTCTATTCTTGCGCCATTGGTAAGAGGCCGCAAGGGGCACTATCGCGAATTATTTGAAGAAATAAGAAAAAAAGGTTTTTTAAAGGTACGAATTGATGGTGAGATAAAAGATTTAACGGCTAAACTGCAGGTTGACCGGTATAAAGTGCATGATATTGAAGTGGTAATTGACCGTATGCCGGTTTCAACGGATATGCACTTGCGTATTACAAAAAGTGTGGAGCAGGCTTTAAAAATGGGTAAAGATCTGATGTTTTTATTGATAAATGATACCAATAAATTAGTGCAATACAGCAGCAGGCTTATGTGTATGGATACCGGTATTAGCTATGAAGAGCCATCGCCCAATGCATTTTCTTTTAATTCGCCTTATGGTGCCTGCCCGGTATGTAAGGGCCTGGGTTCCATTTATTCAGTTAGTTTAACGCAAATTATTCCTGATAAAAATGTTTCAGTGAAAAATGGTGGAATTGCCCCCCTGGGTCAGGAGCGAAACACCCAATTGTTTCAGCAAATGGCTGCATTTGCAAAAAAACATAAAATCAATATTGATAAACCTATTGCCACCCTCAGTAACACTGAACTGAATTTATTGTTATACGGTACCGAATTGCCGGACGATGCCGATACTTTATTGAATGCCTCAGACGATGCATTCATAGCAAGCCAGGGATATACCGGATCTTTTGAAGGTATAATTCCTATGTTGAAGAGATGGTTTACTTCTTCTGGTAGTACTGAAACTACCAGAGAATGGGTGGAGCAATTTATGGAGCTGAAAACCTGCCCCTCCTGCAATGGTGCCCGTTTAAAAAAAGAAAGTTTATGGTTTAAAATTGATGGTAAAAATATTGCAGAATTGGGTGATATGAGTTTGGATTTATTAACCCAATGGTTTCAGCAACTACCCAAAAAATTAAGCGAAAAGCAAAGCGTTATTGCCAAAGATGTTTTAAAAGAAATTAATGATCGTTTAGGGTTTTTAACCAACGTAGGCTTAACTTATTTGCATTTAAACCGACCATCCCGATCATTGAGTGGAGGAGAAAGCCAACGGATACGGCTTGCTACACAAATCGGTTCACAACTGCAGGGTATTACCTATATTTTAGATGAACCATCTATCGGATTACATCAGCGGGATAATCACAGACTCATACAGGCTTTGCAAAATTTAAGAGATATAGGTAATAGTGTGCTGGTAGTGGAACATGATAAAGACATTATGCTGGCTGCCGACTATTTAATAGATATTGGACCGCGTGCCGGTAAAATGGGTGGTAGTGTGGTTGCTGCAGGCACACCTGCAGAAGTAATGCAGTTACAAACACCCACAGCCGGTTATTTAAATGGAAGCATTCATATTCCTATACCGGCGGCAAGACGAAAAGGGACTGGCCAATTGATTGAATTGAAAGGTGCATCGGGTAATAATTTAAAGAATGTTTCGGTACATTTTCCTTTAGGTACTTTAATATTGGTTACCGGTGTTAGTGGTAGTGGTAAATCTAGCCTGATTAATGAAACGCTTTATCCGCTATTGGCGGCACATGCTTACCAGTCGCGCATAAAACCCATGCCCTTCAAAGCCATTAAAGGGTTGGAATATATAGACAAGGTAATTGAAATTGACCAATCGCCCATTGGTCGCACACCACGCAGTAACCCTGCTACTTATTGTGGATTTTTTACAGATATACGTACCTTGTTTGCATCGGTACCGGAGGCAAAAATACGCGGCTATAATGCCGGACGATTTTCTTTTAATGTAAAAACAGGCCGTTGTGAGGTATGTGAGGGCGGCGGGATGCGTGTAATTGAAATGAATTTTTTACCTGATGTATATGTGCCCTGCGAAAAATGCAATGGCAAGCGGTACAACCGCGAAACACTTGAAATAAGATATAAAGGCAAATCTATTAGCGATGTGTTGGATATGTCGGTAGATGAGGCCTGTGATTTTTTTCAACCTGTTCCCTGGATTTATCGTAAAATAAAAATACTACAAGAAGTAGGGCTGGGTTATATTACTTTAGGGCAAAGTGCTGTAACATTGAGTGGGGGTGAGGCACAACGGGTAAAATTAGCAACCGAGTTAGGAAAAAAAGATACCGGTAAAACCTTTTATATTTTAGATGAACCTACTACCGGTCTCCATCTTCAAGATATTATGTTGTTAATGGATGTATTACAAAAATTAGTGAACCGGGGTAATACTGTATTGGTGATTGAACATAATCTGGATGTAATTAAACAAGCAGATCATGTTATTGATTTAGGTCCGGAAGGTGGTGCAGGTGGCGGAAAAGTATTATTTGAAGGAACGCCAGAGGGTTTGTGTACTGTAAAAGACAGCCATACGGGACATTTTCTGGCATTAGAATTAAAACAATTTATTCAAACTACTTCAAAGAAAACAAATAAAAGAGTAGGCGGATAATACTTACAACTGTTTGTATTGGCTGTGTTTTCATCTATAATCAGATGCAATATGCTGCAATTTAAAAATTCTAATCCACTTCTAATCTATTCTTTGCATTTCTAACAAAAAATTTTATTGTTCCTGTTTAGCTTTGCAGTAAAAATAGCAGTAACCCATGCATCGCTTTTACAAAGCATATAATTTAATTGTTAAGTTACTTTTTTTTATCCTGTACATACTTTTTTTTGGGGTACAGTTGCTATTTAATTTTGATGCAGTACCTGAAGATCAAATTATTTATACACAGCTTCATTTACATGAAACTTATCAGCCGCATCAATATTTTAAAAAAGCAGTTTACACGCACAATAGTTCTCAACGGGGAGATAATATTCGTTTAAACAAACGTTATCAGCCCGAAACTGTAGCAGCTTCTACTTTCTTTGTATTAGCCATTATTCCGCTATTATTTATTTGCATTCCCTATTGCAAATATAGGGAATCTTTTGTATCTTACTTTCAGCATACTCTGGCGCTGAGAGGGCCACCCGTAGGTATGTAAACCAATCATTTCTTTTATTTCATTTTAAAAACCAACAGGTTATATGTTTGTATTAAACAGAAAGTCAATAATTGGCTGTATGCTAATTGTTGTATGGATAGGTAGTAGTGTAACTGTTACCGGCCAAACAATCCAGCCATTTTACTCATTACCTCAATTAACAGATTCTGCATTGCAGTATTATCCATCTATTATGAGTAAGCAGGCTTTAATAGCCAGTGCTAAAGCGGGTATTATGGATGCCAAACATGCTGCATTGCCATCACTTCAGGTACATGATCAGATAACAATGGCCACTGCCAATGGTGTTACCGGAACATTTCTTCCTTTGGGAATTGCTATTCCAACAGCAGGTGGCATAACCGCCGATAATAATTCACAAGCTGCTTCAGGCAATCTGGGTATGATATACAGCCAGTATGAGTTGTATAATTTTGGATTGAATAAAGCACGTGTAGAAGATGCAAAGGCCAATGAAAAATTTAGTGAAGCAGATTATGCAAAAGAATCATATCTGCTGAAACTAAATGTTGCGAATTATTATCTGGCCTTATTAAAAAATATACAACAGTTAGGTGTAGAACAAGATAATGTTCGGCGTTATGAAACCTTATTTAGTGTAATTAGAGCACAAACTGCCAGTGGGTTAAAGCCCGGTGTAGATTCTTCTTTAGCTAAGGCAGAATTAGCCAAAGCGCGTATTAATTTAAATAATCAGTCAGATGTGGTGCTTCGCTTACGCGAACAACTCTCTATGTTAACCGGCATACCCATGCAACGGTTAAATATAGATACGGCAGTAGATCGTTTTAATACCTTGATTAATCAAAATAATTTTACCAATCAGATAGATACCTTAGGTAATCCATTGATAGATTATTATCAGCAGATTAAGAACAGGTATATTTCTCAGGGACGTTTGATTCAAAAAACCTATCAGCCTAAAATTTATCTGGCAAGTGGTTTTTGGGGTCGCGGTTCCAGCATCGATTATCAGGATCAATACAAAGCTATCGGTACCGGATTTGGGTACCAACGGTATAACTACGCACTGGGTTTGGCATTTACCTATAATTTATTTGATGGTATTCATCGCAAAGATCAGATGGCTGTGAACAAGTTTGCTACACAATCCAGCGACTATGATTTGCAACAGCAAAAATTATATTTATCGAATGCCTATCAAAAGTCATTGGCTTCTATTGACATCATTCAGAAAAATTTGCAGGAAATACCCATTCAGTTACAATCGGCTCGCGATGCCTATCATCAAAAAGTTGCGCAATACAATGCCGGTTTAATTAATCTGATTGATTTAACCAACTCTGCTTTTGTATTATACCGCAGCCAAACAGACTATATTCAAACCATTACCAACTGGTTGCAGGCTAACTTAGATAAATCTGCCGCAGCCGGAACAATTGATTCATTCATCCAAACAATAAAATAATTTATATGGTACGAGCAGCCCTTAAAAGGCCCATTACGGTAATTGTATTGTTTGCAGGGTTATTGCTGTTTGCAGTAATGGCTTTACGAACCATACCTATTGATATATTCCCTAAACTAAATTCTCCTACCATTTATGTAATTGAACAATATGGCGGTATGTCTGCCGCACAAATGGAAGGTTTTTTTGCCACCCGTATGGCCGACCAGTTTTTGTATATAGATGGTGTCAAGAATATTGAAAGCAAAAATATTCAGGGTTTAACTTTAATTAAACTTACCTTTTATGAGGATGCAAATATGGCGGAAGCCTCAGCACAGGTTGCTTTGCAGGTAAATAGAACCATGGCATTCTTTCCACCAAGTGCCTTACCACCTACCGTTATTCGGTTTGATGCCTCTTCATTGCCGGTTGGTGAGTTAGTGTTTAGCAGCAAGACACGTCCGTTAAAAGACATCTTCGATCTGGCTGTTACGCGGATACGCCCTTTGTTTGCAACGGTACCGGGCTTGTCTGCACCACCACCTTTTGGTTCTAATGCACGTACCGTATTAATTAATATTGATCCTACTAAACTAAGTTCATTTAACCTATCTGCTGATCAGGTGGTAGAAGCCATTGCTAAAAACAATGCCATTTCACCATCAGGCAACATACGGATAGATAGTACCATGTATGTTACTTCGGTAAACTCATTGGAAACCAAAGTAAAAGATTTTGAAAATATACCTATTGTAAGTAATAATGCTACTTCCATTTTTGTAAAAGATGTAGCAAAAGTTACCGATGGGGCGGATATTACGGTAGACTATGCATTAATTAATGGCAAACGTTCGGTTTATATACCGGTAGTAAAAACAGCCAGTGCATCAACCTGGGGTGTGGTGCAAGACCTGCGTTCAAAATTACCTGAAATGCAAAGTTTGTTGCCCAGCGATGTACATATTCAATATGCATTTGACCAATCGGTGTTTGTAATTAACTCGGCCAAAAGTTTAATGACAGAAGGCATATTGGGCGCCATACTTACCGGGTTAATGGTACTACTATTTTTACAAGATTGGCGCAGTAGCGTGGTGGTAATTATTACCATTCCGGTAGCTATTTTGAGTGCTGTTTTCTTCTTAAAAATCGCAGGGCAAACCATTAATATCATGACACTAAGTGGTTTGGCTTTGGCCATAGGAATATTGGTAGACCAGGCAACGGTTACCATTGAAAATATACACCAGCACTTAGAAATGGGTAAGCCGAAAAAACAAGCCATTTTAGATGCCTGTCAGGAAATATCGTTCCCGCTTTTATTAATTTTATTATGTATCCTGGCGGTGTTTGCCCCTGCATTTGTAATGTCGGGTGTACCAAGAGCCATGTTCCTTCCTTTATCATTGTCCATTGCTTTTGCAATGATAGTATCTTATGTAGGTGCTCAAACTTTGGTGCCGGTTATTTCAAACTGGTTGTTGAAAGAAGATATGTTCAACAAATACAGCCATACCAAACAACATGCACATGCAGGTTTGGCATTAGACCAGCAGGAAGATGCCGAAGTAATTGAGCATACCAAAGAAGACGAAGAACACCAGGAAGAAGACAACTTCTTTCAACGGATTAAAGTGGCATTAGCCAGCCGCTTAACCAAGTGGATACCCAAGCGTAAACTGATTGTAATTGTTTATTTGATATTGGCATTTGGAGCAGCCGGATTTTGTTTTGTGATTATAGGTAAAGATTTATTGCCTAAAACCAACACCGGAGAATTGCAACTTCGGTTAAGAGAACCCGATGGAACCCGTTTAGAAGTTACAGAGCGGGCTACCAAAGGTGTTTTGAATATTATTGATTCAACAGTTGATAATAATGTTGAAATATCTTCTGCTTACGTAGGTTTGGTACCCAGTAATTTTGGTACCAGTAATTTATATATTTTTAATAGTGGTACGCATGAAGCCGTTATTCAAATTAATTTGAATGAAAAGTATAAGGTGAATATGGAAAACTTAAAAGAAAAATTACGGTATGCCATTGCCAAAGCATATCCTGATATTAAAATTTCTTTTGAGCCCATTGAATTAACCGAGAAAATTATGGCACAAGGTGCATCAACACCCATTGAGGTTCGCGTAGCGGGTAAGAATATGACCGATATTGAGAATTATGCCAATCGGGTAATGGGAAATATGAAGGCAATTCCTTTTCTGCGCGATGTGCAAATTGCAGAGCCTTTAAAATATCCTACCATCAATATAAAAGTAGATCGTGAAAAATTGGCGTTAATGGGTTTAACCATTGATAATGTTTCGCGAAGTATTACTGCCAGTACATCTTCCAGTCGTTATACCAATAAAAATTTCTGGTTAGATCCCAATAACTCTTATACCTATCAAACACAGGTACAAATTCCGGAATATGCCATGAATTCATTGGAAGAATTACAGGCTACTCCGCTGGTAAAAGGACAGGCCAGACCGGTGCTATCAGATGTAGCTACGCTTTCAGTAGATAGTTTACCGGGTGAATATGACAGAAGTGGCCCCAGACGTTTTGTTGTAATTAGTGCCAACATTTATAAAAAAGATTTAGGAGCTGCTACTACTGCAGTGCAGGCAGCGATTCATCAATCTGGCACACCGCCATCCGGATTAGTTACACAGGTAAAAGGAATGTCTTCGCTGCTGGTTGAAACATTAGATTCATTGCAAAGTGGATTGTTAGCAGCCATTATTGTAATATTGTTGTTATTGGCAGCAAATTATCAATCATTTGGTTTAGCAGTATCAGTATTGGCAACTGTACCTGCAGTATTGCTGGGTTCCATGCTCATGTTGCTGGCCACAGGTGCAACGCTGAACCTGCAATCCTATATGGGTATTATTATGTCAACGGGTGTATCGGTAGCTAATGCCATTCTTATTGTAACCAATGCTGAATCTTTACGGTTAGAATATAAAGATCCGTTTAAAGCAGCAGTAGTAGCTGCCAGTATCAGGCTAAGACCTATCTTAATGACCAGCCTTGCCATGATAGCAGGTATGATACCTATGGCAAGTGGTTTGGGTGAAGCAGGCGATGAATCAGCTCCATTAGGTCGTGCGGTGATAGGCGGATTGGCTGCATCTACAGTAGCTGCCTTATTCATAGTGCCTTTGGTATATGGATGGGTACAGCAAAAAGCTTCATTCAGGGATGTATCTCTGTTGCCTGAAGATGAGGTAAAAGATGATCATGCACCCAATCCCGCATAACATAAAATAACTATTTTATATGCAATTCATGTTATTCAATAATTAACTATAAAATTTACCACAATGAAATATTATATTGTTCTTTTCGGTACTTTATTGATGCTTGCATCCTGCTCTTCTAAAAAAGTAGAAAAGCAAAAAGACCCGCCTACAGTAGATACCACCACACATTATACGATAGCAACTGTAAAGAAAGGTGGCGTAAGTGTGGCATTAAAATTACCGGCCAAACTTGCTGCCTATCAGGAAGTAAGTATCTTTCCCAAAGTGAATGGCTATGTAAACAGTGTTTTGGTGGATATTGGTTCCAGGGTTTCAAAAGGCCAGCTTTTAATGGTATTGGAAGATCCGGAATTAGAACAAGCCATGTTACAAGCCAAAGAAAGATACGAACGATCTAAGGCAGATTTGTCTATTGACAAAGAAAATTATGTTCGTTTGTTAGAAGCAGCTAAAACACCCGGTGCTATTTCTCCATTAGATGTATCTGCAGCGCGAACCAAAGTGCAAGCCGATAGTTCATTAAGTAATGCCGAAAAAGCTAACTGGAAATACCAGGAAACCATGCTGGGCTATTTAAAAGTGTTTGCACCTTTTTCCGGAGTGATAACTGAAAGAAATGTGCATCCCGGTGCGCTGGTAAGTGCAGCCATTAAAGATCAACGTATGTTAGAACTGAAAGATATAGCACACCTGCGTTTACAAATTGATGTACCGGAAGATATTGCTGCTCATTTTAAAGATAAAGATACAATTGCCTTTTATACCAGTGCTTTTCCGGGAAAAAGGAATATTGGTTTTGTAAGCAGAAATTCTTATAATGTTAATCCTCAATTTAGAACCCAACGGATGGAAGTTGACGTATACAATAATAATTACCTGCTTTCTCCGGGTATGTTTGTAGAAGTGCAATTATTTACAAAAGGTAATCCGAACGCTATGTCTGTTCCTAAATCAGCAGTTGTTACATCTACTGAAAGAAAGTATGTAATTGTTGTCAGAAATGGAAAAGCAGTTAAAGTAGATGTACATACCGGAAATGATGATGGCACTCAGATTGAAGTGTATGGTGCAATACAACCCGGTGAAGAAATAATTAGTAATCCAAGTGATGATATTAAAGATGGAAGTACCATTCATGCATAAATAGCATTACTGATATATAAAAAGCGACCGGGAAGTAATTTTCGGTCGCTTTATGTTTTATGATACTTATCTTATTTGGTATATGATTCTATGTTAGTTTTGGTTGCAAAGCGCATGAATAAAACAGTAGCTGCATCCGGTTGTCCGTGCAGATGTATAAAAAACTGTACCCAACACAATAATCACCAATAATGCCAGTATAATGATAAATCCGTTTTTACGCATATATTTTCTTTATTTTCAACTATACAAAATTACCCGGGATTCTTGCTTTACTCATATAATATCCTTTTATGCACTATAACTGTTGGTAATCACTATGCTTATTTAGTAGGCTAATTCCCATACATTTAATCTGGCTGTTTAATCATTTCTATGTGATCTATTCCATCTTCATCATATACATCACTGCTTTGTACAAAACCAAGCGATTCATAAAACTGTTTTAAATACAATTGCGCACCAATTTGTATAGGAGCTTTTCCAAACAATTCATAGCAAGATGCAATTGAATGTAGCATTAATGCACGCCCTATTTTCTGTTTACGAAAATTTGGTGCAGTAACCACTCTTCCTATACTCATAAATCGGTATACCTTGCCCGGTGCTATTAAACGGGTATAAGCGGCCAACTGATTATTCACAAATCCCATGCAATGGTAGCTGAATTGGTCTTTATTATCCATATCTAAAAACACGCAATTTTGCTCCACTACAAATACTTCACTTCTTAGTCTTAGCAGGTTATATAATTCATCGGGTGTTAATGTATGAAATGCTTTTATCTGCCAATCAATACTTTTATTGCTATCTTCCATTCTAAAATTATTTTTTGTAGGTTTAATCGGGCATTATTTGTTGTAAAAACTGGATGCTTTTGTTGTATGTGTCAATTAAGTTTACTCCTGTCCACCCATGTCCTGCACCTGCATATTGATTATATTGATGGGTTATATTGTACTGAATCAGCCGGTTATTTAAACTATCACTTTGGCTAATGGGTATCACATCATCAGCCGTTCCGTGAAAGATAATGGTGGATGGCAGGTTGGCTGTGATAACTAAATATAACGGGTTGGAACTGATGTGGCCTGGTATGTTAGTAGCAGGTGTTCCACTCATGAAAATAGATATCAGTGCCGGATATGTTGGATTCGGCGCATTATAATACAACGCAGCTAAATCAGTGAGGTCAAATAAATCAACCACTGCTTTTATTTTATTGGGATGGGTATAACCTAATAGTAAAGCTAATTGAGCACCTGCTCTGGCGCCAAATACAGCCGATTTGCCGGTATTGATAATATACTTTGCTTGTTGCTGTTGAATGAATTGAAATGCGCTGTTGATATCTGATAATTGTGCAGGCCATACATTGGCTCCCTGAATGGTTGCCAAACGGTAATTGATATTGCACAATGCAAAATTGGGTAAACTGTTTTGTAGGGTTTGTATAGCGGTATCAAAATCAGCTTTATCTCCTGATGTCCATGCGCCTCCATGAATGAGGATTAATGCTTTGGTATGGAGGGTATTTCTTCCGGCAGGTAAGTAAACATCCATTTTTTGTAACGGGTCATTTCCATAAGATACATTCTTGATAGTTTGAGCTGTTAATGACCCATTATTGGATACCATATTTTTTTTGTTGCAGGCCATGAAACCTGTTAAGGTAAATGCAACAAAAAAAAGATAACAGCAACTATTGTTGATTTTCATGCAGCTATGTTGATGGCAATAAAATTAATTAAAACTTTGGTTGCAAATAGGCTACAGTTTTCAAAACAGTTTTCTATTATCTATTGCTGGCTGGTATTCACACGCTTTACTGGTTATAAAAGTATGCCACTGAATACTAAAATAATTAAGAAGCTTCAATGTTTATCTTCCTTCAATACCAGGCACCACAGGCAGACTTTCATTCCCAGCTTCACCAACTGATTGTACTGCAAAAAAATAATTGTCCTTAGAATATGGCAGATCAGCACTGGTAGCAGTGGTAAATAATTTCTTTTGCCAGAAAGCGCTGGTAGTTTCCCGCATTAAAATATAATATCCCTTTACGTTGCCGGTGGCGGGTTTATCCCAATGCAGGCTGGTATAATTGCTTAATTTTTTTACTTCTACAGTTACATTTTGTGGCATGGCAGGTGCTTTGGCTAAATTTGCAAGGTTGGCTAAGTTAATGGCTGTGTTTTTTCTTAGGTATTCATAGTCCATAAATTCAGGCAAATCGCCATATTGAATGCCATTTTCTTTTCTTACATCCTGATGTTGGTGGTAATAGTTTTCATTCATTTCAGTAAACCTTACTGCAGCAAAACCATTTTCAACATAGGGCAAGTGGTCGCCACCTCTTAAAAAGCGGTCGTTTCTGTAAATCATTACCACCTGAATATTGTCTACATATCTTTCGCCAATTTCTTTTACATAACGGGCTAACTGACGGGCCTTACCGTCGTTTTCCAAACCTAATGCCCGAATACGTTTGGCTTGTTTTTCTGTTTCATAAGCCGGTAATCCTTCGCTAAAAACTCTGATTCTTGTATTGTCAATAATATTGGTTTCGCTGCTGTTGTTGCTGCCCATGATATCGTTGTTTAGTACAGCTTCAATATCCCAACCTTCTTTTTTGGCTTTTTTGGCCATATAGTATGCACCTAATAAACCCTGCTCTTCTCCACTCACTGTTACAAAAATTACAGTAGCAGGAAAAGCATGTCGGCTCATAATTCTGGCACATTCAATTACAGCTGCTGAACCGCTGCCGTCGTCGTTGGCACCGGGTGCATCATTTACCCGATCCATTACATTGGTGCGCATATTATCTAAATGCCCGCTGATAATAAAAACACGATGGTCGTTCGGATCAGTGCCTTTTAAAGTAGCTATTACATTGCCTAAAATAATGGTACTATCTACTCTTTTTCCATCCGGATGATACGTAACCGTGTCAATAAAAGCAGTTAAACGGCCGTTACTGGCAGTAGCAAATTCATTGAATTTTTGTAATACCCATTTTCTGGCAGCACCAATACCTCTTTTAGGATTGGTTTGTGTGCTGAGCGTATTGCGTGTGCCAAAGTTTACTAAAGTTTTAATGTAACTGTGTAGTGAATCGGAAGATACTTCTTTTACCATTGCTGCAATTTCAGGATCGCGGTCAATAATGGTTTGGCTATAAATAGCTGAAGAGCTAACTGCTAAAAGCAGTAGGGTGCAATAAAATTTTCTCATAGCATTTGTTTATTGTTTAAAGATAAATAGAAAGATGGTTTTGAAGATTAGTAATTGTATTTGTTTTTCCAGCGTTCTTTTAAAAATTTTCTGATTTCATTTTCTCTGGTATTGTTTCCGGGTGAATAAAACGTTGTGCCAGATATTTCTTTGGGCAAATATTCCTGATTCAAAAAATTACCTTCACCCAAATGCGGATATTGGTAGTTTTTTCCATAATCTAAATTTTTCATTAAAGTAGTAGGGGCATTGCGAATGTGTAATGGAACGGAAAGATCGCCGGTAGTTCTTGCTGTTTGCAATGCTTTATTAATGGCTTCGTATGCAGCATTACTTTTTGGTGAACCTGCTAAATACGTGGCACACTGGCTTAAAATAATTCTGCTTTCCGGATATCCGATTTTATTCACTGCATCAAAAGTGGCATTGGCCAATAATAACGCATTGGGATTGGCGTTGCCAATATCTTCACTGGCAAAAATAACCATACGCCGGGCAATAAATTTAACATCTTCCCCGCCTTCTATCATACGTGCCAGCCAGTATACAGCAGCATTCGGATCGCTTCCCCGCATGCTTTTAATAAAGGCAGAAATAATATCATAGTGTTGCTCGCCATTTTTATCATACAGCGCCACTTTTTGTTGGGCAATGGCTGTTACCATTTCGTTGGTAATTGTAATATTTTTTTCTTTGGAGGATAGAATAACCAGTTCAAATAAATTGAGCAATTTTCGGGCATCACCTCCGGAAAGTTGCAATAGCGCAATGGTTTCTTTTAATTGAATGGAGTAGGTTTGCAGAGTTGCATCTTTCTCAATAGCGGTTTGCAATAGTTGCAACAAATCATTTTCCTGTAATGGTTTTAAAAGATATACCTGGCAACGGCTCAGCAAAGCTGCATTAACTTCGAAAGAAGGATTTTCGGTTGTTGCACCAATTAAGGTAATAATGCCTTGTTCAACAGCGCCTAATAATGCATCCTGTTGGCCTTTGTTGAAGCGATGAATTTCATCTATAAATAAAATGGCACGTTTGGTTTGCCTGGCTGTTTCAATGACTTCTCTTACTTCTTTTACGCCGCTGCTAATGGCGCTGAGTTGAAAGTAAGGTACCTGTAAAGTATTAGCAATAATATTGGCTAAGGTTGTTTTACCCACGCCAGGTGGTCCCCATAAAATAATGGAAGGAATATAACCTTGTATCAGCGCTTTATTGAGAATACTGTCTTTTCCGGTAAGGTGCTGTTGGCCGGATAATTCCTGTAAAGACTTTGGACGCATTCTTTCCGCCAAAGGAGGCATTGTGTTCATGCCTGAAAAGTAAAAAAAAATATTCAGGGTATGGCCAACAAAAAATTATTTTAAGAATAAAGCTGCATATTTTTTCATGAGTTGGTAGGTGGTTAAAATATGCACAAATAAAACAATAGAAAAAGGCAGCATAATTAAAATGGCATTGTGCATGGCAGCCATTAATTCGGATGAAGTGATGTTGGCAGGCAAGTTAGCTGGTTTAGATTCGTTTAATACAGCTAAAAATTTGGCATACATGTCCTTGTTGGAAAAGAAATATAAAATGGAAACACAAGATATAATGGCTAATACTGAAAAGATAATAGCTATTGCAGCATTAATTTTAATCCAATCTTTCAAGGTTGCTTTACAAGGGCTGTTTTTTAAGATGCCTTTGTATAAAAAAACAGCACTGGCAAAAATATAAATTACCACACAGGCCAATATCACAGCACTTAGCATAACAGTTGGATTGCCAATGCCGGCAAAAATGGAAATTACACTCTCAAAGCCAAACAGGGTAGCAAAGGGAAGTAAAATGATGGTAAGAATTCTATAAATACTTAATATTTTCATACTTATTTTTTACTGTTTCAATATTTCAGACTGCTGAGGTGTTGTTATTTGAATCGGTTACTGTAGGTTCAGTTTTATTTGTAACTCTTTAAATTGTTTTTCATCAATAGGGCCGGGGGCATCTAACATCACATCTCTGCCGCTGTTGTTTTTGGGGAATGCAATAAAATCGCGGATGCTTTCGCTGCCGCCTAAAATGGCGCAAAGCCGATCGAACCCAAATGCCAATCCGCCGTGTGGTGGTGCACCATATTCAAATGCACCGAGTAAAAATCCAAATTTGTGTTGTTGTTCTGCTTCATCCATACCCAGTGCATCAAACATTTTTTCCTGGAGTTGGCGTTGATAAATACGAACAGAACCACCGCCAATTTCATTGCCATTCAATACCATATCGTAGGCATTGGCTTTTATATTGGCATAGGGGTGCTCTAAATATTTTGCAGGATCAGTAATAACTGGCGAGTGTTGAATCATGGTTTCAATGTCTTCCGGTTTGGGCGAGGTGAAAGGATGGTGCCTGGCAACCCATCGGTTGTCTTCTGAATCATATTCAAACAATGGAAAATCAAGTACCCACAATAATTTAAATTCATCTTTTTTGCGTAAGCCTAAACGGTTGGCCATTTCAAGCCTCAATTCGCTCATGGCCTTACGTGTTTTTTCTTCTGTTCCGGCTAATAATACAATTAAATCGCCGGGTTGTGCATTGGCTGCGGCTGCAATGGCTTTTAGCTTATCCTCACTGTAAAACTTATCTACACTGCTTTTGAGTGTTCCATCGGTATTGTACTTAATAAATACCAAGCCTTTCATGCCAATTTGTGGTCTTTTTATCCATTCGGTTAATTCGTCGGTTTGTTTACGGGTATATTCACTACAGCCCGGAATGGCAATGGCAATAACGGTTTCGGCTTCATCAAACACTTTAAAATCGGCACCATTAATAAGATGTGCCTGATTTTGTTTACCAGAAAATGCATGTGCCGGAAATTTAATATTACACAGGGGCATATTAAAACGAATATCGGGTTTGTCGTTTCCAAATTGCCACATCGCTTCTTCCCACGACATGCGTTCAACCGGTGCTGTATAGTCAATATTTTTTACTGCTTTAAAAATGTGTTTCACCAACCCTTCAAACATGTTTAAAATATCTTCCTGTTCCACAAAACTCATTTCACAATCTATTTGTGTAAACTCGGGCTGGCGGTCGGCTCTTAAATCTTCATCTCTAAAACATTTTACAATTTGGTAGTATCGGTCGTAACCGCTTACCATTAGCAATTGCTTAAATGTTTGCGGGCTTTGCGGCAGTGCATAAAATTGTCCCGGATTCATGCGGCTGGGTACCACAAAATCTCTGGCCCCTTCGGGGGTAGATTTAATAAGGAAAGGCGTTTCTATATCCATAAAACCGTGTTCGTGCAGGTAGTTGCGGGTTGCACGGCTCACTTCGTATCGAAGCACTAAATTTTTCTTTACAGTATTTCTGCGTAAGTCGAGAAATCGGTATTTCATGCGCACATCATCACCACCATCGGTATCATCCTGAATAGTAAAAGGTGGTACAGCCGATTTATTTAGAATGCTAAATTCAGTCACCACTACTTCAATATCGCCGGTAGCTAATTGAGGGTTTTTATTGCTTCTTTCCTGCACCATGCCTTTTGCCTGAATTACAAATTCGCGGCCTAAAGGATTGGCTTCTAAAGTATCGTTCAAACTTTCATTAAAAAGCAGTTGCGTAATGCCATACCGGTCTCTGATATCTACAAAAGTGATGCTGCCAAATTTCCGAATGGTTTGCACCCAGCCTGCCAGGGTTACATTTTTTTGTACATCGTTGCTGTTTAATTCTCCACAGGTATGCGTTCTATACATGATTCTTTTTTTAATATTTGTATTTATATTGCCAAAGTATGTTTTAAAATGGGTTATTTTTTGTAAGGGTAAACCCCTGTTAGAAGGTTGCCGGGCAGTAAGGAAGGCGCTGCAGTGTGCGACGCAACGAAGCTGAACCTACTACAAAAGCCGGTAACATAACTAACTTTATGGGCTGCAAATATAGCTGAAATGCGATTTGATGGATGCAGAATTATGCCGTTAGTTGTATGGCCTTTTGCCGATAATGTTGTGTGTAAGTACGACTATTGCTGTTTTACAAACTATCCAATGCATTTTTGTGTTTGGGTTTCCAATACAAATAGTAGAAGGCCAAAATAAGAATACCAATGCTAAAGGGAATCATGGCCAGATGTTTGAATGTGATACCCGGTAAAACCATTTGTTCATCAAAATGGAGAAATTCACTAATCATCCAATAAGAGTTAGCAGTAATCCAAACGGTTATGGCCAAATTGTGGCACAACTCCGACATGAATTGCCGGGTCCGATATGCAATAACAATAGAAATAATCAGGGTTGGAAAAATCATGGCAATGCCTAAGGCGCCAAAACATGCACCAGCTAATGTCTTTAAACAGCCAGAAAACTATGTGCAGGTTTTCCATTTTTCGGTATTTTAATGGAATATTATATTGTTTTTCGGAAGTGATTGTATCGATATCCATATCTATTGGATTGGCTAAACCATTGGCAATAATTGCAGGTTGAGGCACTTTCATTCGTTTGGGTTGATGAATTAAGCAAATAGTCTGCAATATTAATTTTTTATGAACAAATCAGGGAGCTAAAATTTTATGGAAACGATGGATGGCCACCTCCGGTATAAGTGGCTGACCATACTTTAAATGTTCGCTGAATACTTTAGCAAAATAAGGTGCCAATGAACAACCTTTGGTACCCAATCCATTGAATATGCCAATTTGCGGAAAATAGGGGTGCATTCCTATAAAAGGTCTTCGTTCCAGTGTGGCAGGCCGCTCAGCAGCAACATGTGCCTTTATTTCAAAAGGCAATTGTAGCCATTGCTGTAATTGTTGCAGGGTTTTTTGACGAAAAACTTCTGTTGGATTAGCGTGTTCATAATTCCATTCATACGAAGACCCTGCCCACCACAGGTTGTTTTGACAGGGCACCAGACTAAGGCTCTGTTTATAAATGTGTTGCCTTGGTAATTGTTGTATTGCTAAAATCAATGCTTCTCCTTTATTGGGTGCAAAAGGAAGTTTTTGAAAATAAGGTAAATTGGCAGCCTGTGTACCATTACAAAAAATAATAGCTTTTGCTTGAATACCCTGATATTGAATATAAGAGGGATGGATTTGTAATGCCTCTATGCTAAAATGTTCTGCAATCAGTAATTGCTGTGTACATAATTTTTTCCGCCAGGTTTGAATGAGCAGTTGCAGGTTCACCAGCCAGGTAGGATGGGTTTCGCCAACACCGAATGGGTAGTTAAAATATTTTTTCCATTGAAGCGAATTTTCCGGAACACGTAAATATTCAGTTTCGGTGGGTAATCGATTGGTAAATGCCAGCTGCATTTGTGGCGTGGAATGAAAATCGAGTAAATTGGTTTGTTGTATCAACGAAATATTCAATTCTTTTTCTAATGCCTGATAGGCGTTTACTGCAAATGGCATAAGAGTTTCAATCATCCAGGTTCTTACAAATCTTCTGCCTGTAATAGGATTTATTACACCGCTGGCAATATTAGAAGCAGATGACGGATTGTAATTATCAATAATAGTAACGGTATTGCTTTGTTGTAATAAATAATAACTGAGCATAGTGCCTGCAATGCCTTGCCCAACAATTAAATAATCCACTTCCATTTTTCAAAAATATAAATAAAATGAACCGGATGAGGCTAATTTTTTTTTTCTGAAACATTGATTTGTATTGAAGGCGCATAGCTTTTGTATTCCTGAAGTTCGGCTGCAATACTTGCAATGCCCGATGAAAATCGTCCGGATTGTGTAATGACAGCAAAATATTGCAGATTAGTTTTTCCTTTAGGCAGGGAAGCAATGAAAAAATGATTGCCAGAAAGGTTGATTTGTTCAGCTACAAGAACAGTTGATTGGCGAGGATGGGCAATGATTTGCATACAAGCAGAATAATTATCTGTAATGGTAACTGCCTTAACTGAAGGTAATGTATTTTGAATGGAGAGTTGAATCATAATTGTATCGCCAATGGCAAGTGGTTCATTTTCTGATAAAAGCTGTAGTTGTGTTTGGTGGTTGAATGTTTTTTGTACAAAAAGTTTTTTACTCAGCTTCCAAGATTGATGGGTAGCAGGAATTGCAGCAACATCCTGCAAATATTGCCATTGAATATTGCCATAAAAGATTGACGTTTCGTTTTGTGAGGTTTGAATAGTAATATGGGCCAGAGTTGAGTCTATGCTATTGCCGGAAATATGAACGTTACAATTCTTTTCAATTGAAAAAATATGATTCCCCAGTGTAAGAGTAGCAGGAGGATTTAACAATATTCTTTCCTGCAATATTAAAGCACCTGCCTGCGCTATTAACCAGCTTTCGGCAATATTATTATTGTGTTGTATCTGCAAAGCCAATGTGTGTAAGGCTTTGGGTAAAACGGTTTTGATAAATGGATATTGGTGCACGTCTGCATTTTGTAAAAACTGAATGATCTGAATTTGCGTGTCAAACGCATTGGGTGAAAAAATATCTTTTGTTCCCGATGGCCAGCTTGCAGTTGCATTGTTTGCACTTGTAATAACGCTCTGTTGAATGGTTTGCAGTATAGTTTTATACAGCAATCCGGTATCGTTATATTGTTGTAATATGGCTCCCATTAATGCCTGATTAGCCAGTGTGTATTGAGTAGCATGTTTTTTTAAGCTGTTGAAAAGAATAGTATTTGAAGGGTAGGTAACCAGCCAATTTTTCAACAGGCTTTTACTATAGCAGTAAAGTAATGCTGTAATTGTTAAATCAGGTGCTATTGTGTTGGATAGTGATTTTTGAACAAACAACAATCCCTGTTGCATCAAAGGAAATAATGCTGCTTTGGTAGCACTGTCAGTTTGATGGTTTATATATACCTTACTTAAGATGGTAATAATTTTTGCAGTAAGCAGTGCATTGACTTCTTTATTCAAACCTGTTGCAAAACTGCCATTGGTTTGTTGTAATTTTTTTAAACTTTCAATAGCATTTTCATCTTGCAATTCTTTTTGTGGTGCATTACTACTTAAATGAAAGA
This sequence comes from Hydrotalea lipotrueae, assembly GCF_019249625.1. Classification (NCBI taxonomy): domain Bacteria; kingdom Pseudomonadati; phylum Bacteroidota; class Chitinophagia; order Chitinophagales; family Chitinophagaceae; genus Hydrotalea; species Hydrotalea lipotrueae. The sequence goes on from NZ_JAESDL010000021.1 coordinate 59,130, forward strand.
AATTGAATTTAGAAGTGGGCTGGGTGTTATTTGATGCCGTAAAAACAGGCGAGGGCAATAATGATAAACAGGCAGGTAATGTTTGATAATTTTGTAAAAGTTGTTGGGAAAAGAATTGTGATACAACTGACATTGGATTGTTTTTGTTTGCAAATTGCAATTTTTTCAGGGCTTCTATGGCCTGCCATATTGGTTGTGTTGCAATAATTGCTGTAAATGATTTGTTGGAAATACTTTCTTCATTGGCATTGTTCAAATCTTTCAAATAAATAGAATTGCCATTGCCTGTATGAAATGTGCATGAAAAGTTTTTATGAATGATGGCACGGTTCGGGAAAATGGGGATTGTGTTTTTTGCACTATCTGTACAATTACCGGATACTGCTTTTACAGAAAGTAGTATAGGTTGATTGAATCCGTATGGAACCTGAATTGGAAAATTGATAGCAACACTATCTCTTTGGGATGCAGTAAAATACTGTACCGGAAAGGTGTTGACAAACCAGCCATCTACCGGATTTCCTGTTGCTGCATCTGTAAGTTGTAATTGCATTTGTCCGGTTAATTCGGCATTGGTTTTATTGTGAATGTTTACGGTTAGATATGCCAAATCGCCCTCTCTTAAAAAAGCAGGTGTTTTTAAATGAATTTCTATTCCATTCCGCGTATTGAAATTGGTTTTTGATTCTACCTGTGTAAAAACTAATAAAAGGCTACAAAATAAAAAAATAATTACTGCCGTTTTTTTTAAGTGCATGTAACAATATTAGTGATAAAAAATTAAGAATGGGCTTGCATACATGAGTTCATTCATGATAGGGCAATAAAAAAATCCTGCCATAAGCAGGATTCATTCTATAGATTACTATTGTATTATTTTTTCAGAACAGCAGCCATGGTTTTGCCAATATCTGCAGGGCTGGCTACTACATGAATACCACAGTCGGCCATAATTTTCATTTTTGCAGCAGCAGTATCTTCTGTGCCGCCAATAATGGCACCTGCGTGTCCCATTCTTCTACCGGGAGGTGCGGTTTGTCCGGCAATAAAGCCTACTATAGGTTTGGTTGCATTCTCTTTAATCCAACGGGCAGCATCAGCTTCCATACTACCGCCAATTTCACCGATCATTACAATGCCTTCTGTTTCAGGATCATTCATTAAAAGTTTTACTGCTTCAACAGTTGGGGTGCCGATAATGGGGTCACCACCAATACCAATGGCAGTGCTGATACCTAAACCTGCTTTTACAATTTGGTCAGCCGCTTCATAAGTTAAAGTGCCTGATTTTGAAACGATGCCTATTTTACCGGGTTTAAAAATAAAGCCGGGCATAATGCCAATTTTTGCTTCGCCTGCTGTGATCACACCTGGGCAATTGGGTCCTATTAAGCGGGTATTTGTACCTTGTAAGTAATTTTTTACTTTCACCATATCTTGTACGGGAATTCCTTCTGTAATACAAACCACCAGTTCAATACCTGCTTCAGTTGCTTCCATGATGGCATCAGCAGCAAAGGCAGGAGGAACAAAAATGATGCTTACATTGGCCTGGGTTGCTTTTACAGCATCGGCTACCGTATTAAAAACAGGCCTGTCTAAATGGCTGGTACCGCCTTTATTGGGTGTTACACCACCCACAACCTTGGTGCCATATTCAATCATTTGCGTGGCATGAAAAGTGCCTTCCGTTCCTGTGAATCCTTGTACCAAAACGCTGGAACTTTTATTTACTAATACAGACATAATAAAAAATTGAAATTAAAAAGATGTGCAAAAATAATGAATTATGCCCCAATAAGATGATGCCGGTTTATGAATTACATGAAAACTTTGGCAGATAAAAAAATCACCGGGATAATTCATGATTAGTTTTGTGCATTTTTCCAAGCAATCCCTACATTTGCAACCTTAATTAAATTTTATTTAAATTATTGAATAATGGCAACTACAGCAGACATCAGCCGCGGCTTAATCATTAAATTAGACGGAAGCCTTTACAGTGTTGTTGATTTTGGAGAGAATAAAACAGCACGTGCCGCTGCAAAAGTTTGGGCAAAATTAAAAGGTGTAGATAATAAACGCACCATTGAAAAAACCTGGAATAGTGGTGAAAATATTTTTCCTGTTCGGGTAGAAAAAAAAGCTTTTCAGTTTTTATATAAAGATGATAGTGGTTATAATTTAATGAATAATGAAACTTTTGAGCAAATTAGCCTTTCAGAAGAAATGATTGATGCACCTCAGTTTTTGAAGGATGGTTCAGAAGTATTTGTTTACATCAATACCGAAACAGAAACACCAATTGGTGCAGAATTGCCGGAGAAAATTGTTGTAAAAATTACGTATTGCGAACCCGGATTAAGAGGCGATACCGCTACCCGTGCACTAAAGGCTGCAACCATTGAAACCGGTGCAACTGTGAATGTACCGTTGTTTGTAGAAGAAGGTGAACTTATAAGAGTGAATACTAAAACCGGCGATTATATTGAACGCGTAAAAGAATAAATTCACGTTACAATAAAAATAGCTTCGCAAATTGCGGGGCTATTTTTTATTATACAAGGTTTGTTTGGAACAGGAAAAAAAATCAAATTCCAAAAAATGACTTAATTTGAACAAAAATTAGCTATTTTGCCCCACTTTTAGTTAAAAAACCCCTTTTTTAAGCAAAAAATATGCACTATGGACTTAAAGCAAATTCACGAACTCATTAAGATTATTAATAAAAGCAACATCGGAGAAATAAGTATTGAAGACAAAGATGGTAAAGTAACCATCAAGCAAAAAGAAGAGCAGGTAATTACGATGTCGGCACCGCCACAGCAAGTATACAATGTTGCCCCGCCTGCTGCTCCCACAGTAGTAGCATCAGCTCCAGCCCCTGCACCCACTGCTGCACCTGCAACTCCAAAGCCTACTGAAGAAAGTAAGTTATTAACTATCAAAAGCCCAATGATTGGTACTTTTTATCGAAAATCAGCACCCGGTAAACCCAATTTTGTAGAAGTGGGAAGCGAAGTTGAAGTAGGTACCGTGGTATGTATCATCGAAGCAATGAAATTATTTAATGAAATAGAAAGTGAAGTGAAAGGTACTATAGTTAAAGTGTTAGTGGAAGACAGTACTCCTGTAGAATATGATCAACCATTATTTTTGGTAGAACCTAACTAAGCATTATTTATTACCAAATCATTGTTGATGTATTGATGTAGCCAAGTTTTTGATCTGTTCAATTACAAAAGCTGCACATCCTATCAATTACTGAAATTCATCCATTGAAAATCAGTTCTATTAGTGTAGTTCAATTATTTTATTTGTTTTCAACAGTACAACTTAAAAAAAATGTTTAAAAAAATACTAATCGCAAACAGGGGTGAAATTGCTTTAAGAGTTATTAGAACCTGTAGAGAAATGGGTATTAAAACTGTAGCCGTTTATTCAACTGCTGATAAAGACAGTTTGCACGTTCGATTTGCCGATGAAGCTGTTTGTATTGGAAAACCTGCAGGCTCTGAATCGTATTTAAATATACCTCATATAATGGCTGCTGCTGAAATTACCAATGCAGATGCCATTCACCCCGGATATGGGTTTTTAGCAGAAAATGCAAAATTCTCTCAAATATGTGCCGATCATGGCATTAAGTTCATTGGGCCAACTCCGGAAATGATTAATGCAATGGGCGATAAAATTACTGCCAAAGAAACTATGATTAAAGCTGGCGTACCTGTAGTTCCGGGTAGTGGAGGTTTATTAGAAAGTGTAGAGCAAGCAAAAGTATTGGCAAAAGAAATTGGCTATCCTGTAATTTTAAAAGCAACTGCAGGTGGTGGTGGAAAAGGTATGCGTGAAGTATGGCAAGAAAGTGAAATGGAACGTGCTTTTAATACCGCTAAAGCAGAAGCCGGTGCCTCATTTAAAAATGATGGGGTGTATATGGAAAAATTTGTAGAAGAACCCCGCCATATTGAAATTCAGATAGCCGGTGATCAGTATGGAAATGTTTGCCATTTAAGTGAGCGAGATTGCTCCATTCAAAGAAGGCACCAAAAGTTAATAGAAGAATCCCCATCACCCTTCATGACTCCCGAATTGCGTGAAGCGATGGGTGCTGCAGCTATTAAAGCTGCTTCAGCCATTAATTATGAAAGCGTTGGTACCATTGAGTTTTTGGTAGACAAACACCGAAATTTTTACTTCATGGAAATGAATACCCGTATTCAGGTAGAGCATTGTGTAACGGAAGAAGTAATTAATCACGATTTAATTAAAGAACAAATCAAGATTGCATTGGGCGAACGTATTTCAGGAAAAAACTATTTTCCGCAAATGCATGCTATTGAGTGCAGAATCAATGCAGAAGATCCCTATAATGATTTCAGGCCATCGCCCGGAAAAATTACTACCTTACATACGCCAGGTGGGCACGGGGTTCGGGTGGATAGCCATGTATATGCCGGATATGTAATTCCCCCCTATTATGATTCTATGATTGGTAAATTAATTACCGTTGCACAAACCCGTGAAGAAGCCATTGATACTATGTACAGGGCTTTAAGTGAGTATGTAATTGAGGGTGTAAAAACTACCATTCCTTTTCATTTGCAATTAATGAAGAATGAAGATTTCAGGAGTGGCAACTTTACAACTAAGTTTTTAGAAACATTTAAAATGCAATAAAAAAGATTTGCCTGAATGAAAAATAAAAACCCTTTGGAAGATTAAACTTCTTAGAGGGTTTTTTTGAAACATATCTAAAACAAGCGGGGTAATAATATCAGTTTTTATTCTGTTGCATTATTGTTGGTTTCGGTTTTGCATCCGTTGTTTGCGTTCCTGTTCATAAAAATCTGCTACTTTTTGTGCAAGTGCCGGATCGTTGTTTAAAGCGGCAGTCCAGCGTTTCATTCGTAAATCATTCAATGCTTTCATTTTGGCCATTCTTTCATCCCGACTTAAATCACGCATGCCACGCGTTTGCTGCATCATGTCCATATTAATCGAAACAACCGAATCAGCCTGAACATCGGTTAAATGTAAGTTGGAGGCTTTCAGCTGCTCTAACTGACGGGCTTTCATTTGTGCCGGATCAAAATTGCCGCCCATCCGCTGGGCCATACTTTTACCTGCAAAACCAACGGTAAAAATAATTAGTGTAATAAAAATTTTTTTCATACAATCTTGTTTATTTGTTTTTAATATTTGTTTATTACGACCTTAAAGCTACAACAGGGTTTATTACATTACTATTCTATTCGGCGAAAGGAATAAAAATGCGGTTAAATTCAAAAGCCCTGAACAAAAAAATGAACAGGGCTTTTGGGGTTAAAATTTGGATTAATTTAGGCTTTATCTTAAAAATAACAACTCACGGTATTTGGGTAAGCTCCAGTGTTCATCATCTACCAAAGCTTCTAATTTATCAACATGGTATCTGATTACATCAAAATACGTTTCCTTCACCTGTGTACAATAAGCAATAGCTTTGGTTCTTGTATTTTCAATATTATTAGCAACTTTTCTGGCTTCTACCAGTGCATGTACTTTTTCATATACTACCTGCAAATGCTCACTGATTTTATTCAAAATTTCTAATTGGCTTTTATATTGGCTTTCCGGTATACCTGCTGCTTTTAAACCTGTAATATTCTGAATCAATTCATTTTGATATTTAATGGCTGTGGGTATAATATGGTTGAGTGCCAAATCGCCCATAATTCTGGCTTCAATCTGTACCTTTTTAATATATTTTTCCAGCTCAATTTCGTGTCTGGCTTCTAATTCTGCAACAGAAAATACGCCATTCTTTTCAAATAATTTCTTTGCTTTATCTGTAACCATAGCATCCAATGCTAATGGGGTAGTGGGTACATTCGGTAAACCTCGGCGTTCAGCTTCATGGTGCCAGGCTTCACTGTAACCATCACCTTCAAATAATACTTTTTTGCTTTCAACAATATATTTTTGGATGGTTTGCATAATGGCAATTTCTTTTTTATCGCCTTTCTCAATTAATGCATCCACATCTTTTTTAAATTGTTGCAGTGTTTCAGCCATAATCACATTTAAAACAGTCATGGGGTTTGCACAGTTTGCAGAAGAACCAACTGCTCTAAATTCAAATTTATTGCCTGTAAATGCAAATGGTGAAGTTCTGTTTCTGTCAGTATTGTCTAACATCAACTCAGGAATCGATCTGTGAATGTCTAATTTTAAAATGGCTTCATCCTGCTCGTCAAATTTGTCGCTTACACGGGTTTCAATTTCATTCAACACTTTGGCTAAATATTGGCCAACAAATACAGAAATAATTGCCGGAGGTGCTTCGTTTGCGCCCAAACGGTGATCATTACCAGCAGATGCAATGGAAGACCTTAATAAATCTGAGTAATCGTGAACAGCTTTAATGGTATTCACAAAAAAGGTTAAGAACATTAAATTGGTTTTGGGCGTTTTGCCGGGCGATAATAAGTTTACCCCGGTATCGGTAGCCATACTCCAGTTATTGTGTTTGCCGTTTCCATTAATACCTGCAAATGGTTTTTCATGAATCAATACTCTTAATTTATGGCGGCGTGCAACACGATCCATAATATCCATCAATAAAGCATTGTGATCTACTGCTACACTAACTTCTTCAAAAATAGGCGCTACTTCAAATTGCGAGGGGGCTACTTCATTGTGTCTGGTTTTTAAAGGAATACCCAATTTATAACACTCATTTTCAAAGTCGCGCATGAAATGGTATACTCTTTCCGGAATAGAGCCAAAATAATGGTCTTCTAATTGCTGTCCTTTTGCCGGTGCAGCTCCAAATACGGTACGGCCGCATTGAACCAGGTCAGGACGTGCATTGGCAAGGCGTTCATCAATCACAAAATATTCCTGTTCCCAACCTAAGGTAGCTGTTACTTTGGTTACATTTTTATCGAAATAATTACAAACATCAACAGCGGCTTTATTTAAAGATTCTAAGGCTTTTAATAAAGGCGCTTTATAATCCAATGATTCGCCGGTATAGGAAACAAAGATGGTAGGAATACATAAAGTTTTTCCCTGGCCAATTTCTATAATAAAAGCCGGAGAAGAAGGATCCCAAGCAGTATATCCACGTGCTTCAAAAGTAGCCCTTAAACCGCCACTTGGGAAAGAAGAAGCGTCCGGTTCCTGTTGAATCAGCGCATCTCCGTCAAATTGTTCCAAAGCAGTACCATCTCCTTTTAAAGTAAAAAAACTATCATGCTTTTCGGCAGTAGTACCGGTTAAGGGTTGAAACCAGTGTGTAAAGTGCGTAACGCCTTTGCTTTCGGCCCATGCACGCATTCCGTTGGCAATAGAAGCCGCAACAGCACGGTCTATTTTTTTGCCGCCTTTAATACTGCCTAAAAGACTTTTATATGCATCATCACTCAAATATTCTCTGGCGGTTTTTAAAGTAAACACATTCTCGCCAAAAATTGCTGAAATTTTGCTGGTTGCTACCGCTAAATCGGCAGGCTGATTAGAAAGGTTGTTGATTGCCTGAAATCGTAATGACATATTTTTTTTGATTTTGAGCTACAAAATAAAAGCAATTTTTTAGAAAAATTGCAAAAATTTTAGAATTAGCTTATGAATTTTTCATTAAAATGTAAAAAATAAAAACATTTCAATAAATATAATGTGTATTTGTGTCTTTTGTAATACTTTGTTTAAACATATTACTTATTGATAACGGCTGATTATTGAGCAAGATTTTTTATTTTTTTAAGGTTATTAATAAATGGGAAAGTCCATTTAACTGAATTTCATACATGGTTTCTAATAATATGCCCAGCCGTCCTTTGGGAAAACCTTTTCTGGCAAACCATTCCAAATAAGCAATGGGCAGGTCACAAATAAGCCGGTCCTTATACTTGCCAAAAGGCATTTTTACGCGAACTAAATCTTGTAAAATGGTAGGATCGCCGGCTATCATTTGAAAAAAATATTTTATTTAAAATAATTGCAGGCTAAAAGTAATTACAAAAATGTACTAAATGCAGCTATTTGACAATTGTTTGAAGGCCCATTGCTTTATATGGCTTGTGATACAATAAATAAAACGAATGGACGTTATATTTGGAAATACAAATATTTTTTTTAATAAATATTTGGTATAATGTTTTGAGCATGCGCTTTTGGTGAACTGTCTTCGTTTGTTCTTATTCCCAAATTCCTTCGAAAAATCCGATGTAGCATAGTTTGTGTGATAGTTGTAGTTTAAATTTTTTACCTGACTATTATAAATGAATATTAAATAAATATTTTATATAATTGGCATTGATTTTGGTAATTAATGACCAACTTCTATGCCAATTCTTTGAAAAATTAAAATTGGCCGTACTATGTTATACTTACGCCCCTGGTTTAAAAAAGAACAGTTTTGTAAAAAAATACGTTTTGCAAAGTTGATATTGGCTATTACAGAACGTATTAAGCGTATTATTTGGCAGAAATACGAATGCCCCGTTGGAAAAGTTGCCGATGTTTCAGATAGTATTATTTGGAATTACAGTATGCTGAAAAGCCGTTACATGTACAAAGACTACTGGGTAGATGTGGTTCCTTGCAGCAGTAATGAACGATATATTAAAAAATTAATTCATATTGCCGATGAATTAAACCCTTACTTGTCTGATGAAGAAATGGTTGAACAATATAGTCTTTTAACTTCTTAAGGTACTTTTTACACTTTGTCTTGGTTCTTGGTAAATAATTTTCTTAATAATCTGGTAAAGTTTCTTAGTTGTATTTTGCATCAAAATCTGTATATTAGCACAAGTGAATGAAAATAAAACTTTTTCAAGCACATAACTTTATCCAAATCCATCCGCAAAAACCAAAAGCTATGTATTTAATTAAACCATGGTTCAGACAGCATCCTTTTTCTCCCAAAATTAGATTGGCGAGTTTAGTTGTAAAACTCTCAGAAAAATTGATTCAACAAAAAATGGACATTGCCAAAAATGGCCTGTCTTCAGAATCAGAAAGTATTGTATGGAGTTATACCATGCTGAAAAGCAGGTATATGAACAAGATGTTTTGGTTAGACACCATTTCCGGTAAAAGCAGTAATGACAGGTATTTGCATCAATTGGTTCCATTACTGTCTGATGAACTGCGCAGCGAATTAAATGATGTTGAATTAGTCGTTCCTCAAAAACGAATCGAACACAATGGGATCAATAGTTTATGAACAAATGCGGATAAAAAAGGTTGCAGGAAAAGAAAGAAAAGGATAAAAAA
>NZ_JAESDL010000022.1:0-66928 GCF_019249625.1 Hydrotalea lipotrueae
AAAACTTTGCGGGCTTCGCGAACAACCTTAGCGTGCTTTGCGTGAAACATATTTTTTCTCGCAAAGAGCACAAAGAAATGATACCAAAAAAAACTTTGCGGGCTTCGCGAACAACCTTAGCGTGCTTTGCGTGAAACATATTTTTTCTCGCAAAGAGCACAAAGAACAATATAGAGCAAAATTTATAATCGATTCACAATTCTGTGAATACCGTCTTTCAAAAGTTTTGTATTAAAATTAATAAGCAGTGCTAACTTTTTATCTGCCAGTTTTAAATAGGTTAATGTTTGAGCAAAATGAACAGCAGCTAAATTCTCAACAGACTTTACCTCAATAATTACCTTATTTTCAACCAGTAAATCAATCCGATAGCCAATATCCTGCTTCACTTCTTTATAAACCAATGGCATGGGAACCTGTGTTTTCACTTCAAGCCCTATTTCCCTTAAATCATAGGCCAAAGTGGTTTCATAAACAGACTCTAATAATCCCGGTCCTAATTGGGTATGCAAATCTACAGCCACACCAATTATTTTATATGATAATTCGTTTTCATTCATAGACTCATTCAAAATAAATGATAACACTTTACTGTTTTCGTTATACGCATTTGCAGTAAGGCTAATTTAAAGAAAACAGCAATATTACCACTTACGTAATTGTTGTAATACAGCGCGAAGATCCTTAGGGATGGGAGCTTCTAATTGGAATGTTTCATTGTTCCATTTAAAAGATAATCCAGAAGCATGTAATGCCAATCGTTGTAACAAAGGTTTTTCTTCCTCTGCCTGTTTTGCTAACTTAAAATTGCGCTTAATGGAAGAAAGCAGCAATGGTGCAGGATTGCCATATAAAGCATCGCACACAATACTATGCCCAATATACTTCATGTGCAACCTGATTTGGTGGGTGCGACCGGTATGAATTTGAAATTGCATCCAGGCATATTTTCCAAAATTTTCTACCAATGCATAATCAGTAATAGCAGGTTTACCCTTGTTGTCTGTTACCATTAAACCATTTTTGCCGGGATGTGCAAATATGGGTACATCAATGGTGCCTGTTGTATGCACCGGAACGCCATATACCAGGCCATGGTATATTTTGTTCACTTCCCTAGCTTCAAACATTTGAGAGAGCGTACGGTGGGTGGCTTCATCTTTGGCAAAAACAATCACCCCACTGGTATCTTTATCTAACCGGTGAACGGTGTAGATATTGCCATATTTTTCTTTCAATATATCTTTTAAACTCAGCTCCTTTCCTATTCGGTCGGGAATACTTAATAAACCCGATGGTTTGTGTATGGCAATGAATTGTTCGTTTTCAAGAATAATATCCAATTTCATCATAATTGCAACTGAACTTAAGCATGATTTTTATCTTTCACAAATCCGGAACCGTTCATAAACTTTAAGTTTCTGATTTCTTTTTCGTTTAAAAAACGCCAGGTGCCCCGGTCTATATTTTTTTTGGTAAGTCCGGCAAACAAAACTCTGTCTAACCCACGCACATCATAGCCCAAATGTTCAAACATACGGCGTACAATGCGGTTACGGCCACTGTGAATTTCAATACCAATTACCGATTTATCTTTTGCATCGGCATAAGCAGCGCTATCGGCCTTAATAAATCCATCTTCTAATTGAAATCCTTCGAGTAAAGCTTCGAAATCTTTTTTAGCCACAGGCTTATCTAATTTCACCTCATAAATTTTCTTTACCTGAAAAGAGGGATGTGTTAACTTCTGCGCCAATGCCCCATCGTTGGTAAGCAATAAAACACCGGTTGTATTCCTATCTAACCTGCCTACGGGATATACCCTTTGTTTGGCAGCATCTTTCACCAAATCCAGCACTGTTTTTCTACCTTCCGGATCTTTAGCGGTAGTGATATAATCTTTGGGTTTATTCAGCAGTATGTACACTAAGTTTTTTTGCAGAAATATTTTTTTGCCTTTCCATTTTACATCTTCATTCCCCAACACTTTATAGCCGGGTTCAAAAATGGTATCGCCATTCACGGTAACCTGTCCGGCTTTAATTAATTCAGCCGCTTCTCTCCTTCCACAAATACCGGCATGCGCTAAAAACTTATTTAGTGGCATAGGCGCAAGGGGATCGGCAGCTACCGTAATAACGGGTGCAGTTGCTTTTTGCTTTGAGGAATCGGGAAATGATTTAGAGGACTGACGCACCTCTTTTTCAGGGATAAGTGCGGTTTTATCAAAATTTTTTGATCGGGATGGTGGGGCAGGTGCTGCAGGAGCAATACCATGTTTTTTTTCCCATTGTTTTTTTCGGAATGCTTCACCTTCTGCACGGGAAGCGGCTTTTGCTTTTCTTTTTTCCTGGCGTATGGCCTCTTTTTTCTTAGCACCTTTGGGGCTGCTATCCATAAACTTTTCAAATGCTTTCGCCATATATTTTCTTTTACTGTTTTACAACAGGCAGCGCAAAAGTATGTAAAATAATGCACGGTAAGGCATTAAAGCAGTGTACAGTCATTTGCAACCGGCGTTACAAATGCTTTTTGTTGTACTTTTTAATGTGTTTATGCCATGCATGGCGATGCCTGCTTTTGCCTTTAAAATGATAGGGTTGCGCCATTGCCCCAAAACTTAGTAGCAGGGCTACAGAAAGTACACTCCAAATTTTTTTCATTTGCTCATTTTTTGATTTTTATTGTATTACCACAGTGCTGAACCATTAGCCTAATGTATACAGCTATTATTGCAGCGTATGAAATACAAATAGCATATAGGTTAAAACAAGCATAAATATAATTAAAAAAACAGCTCAAAGTGTATGAACTGCCATTCTTAACGATTTAATAAGGACTAATCAATAATTTTATTTGCCTTTATTGGCCAATTGGCCACAGGCGGCATCAATATCTTTCCCTCTGCTTCTACGCAAACGGGCATTTACCCTGTTTTTTTCCAGATGTTGCATAAACCGTTCCATTCCTTCTTCATCCGGTTTTTGAAAAGCAAATGCATCAATGGGGTTGTATTCAATAATATTCACCAAATCGGCAGGAACCTGACGATATAATTTAATCAAATCTTCCGCATCTTTTTGTGAGTCATTAAAGTTTTTAAATAAAATATATTCAAAAGTAATTTCATTTTTTGTTTTGGCATAAAAATAATTGAGTGCTTCCACCAATGCCTTCAGGTTATTGGTTTCATTAATGGGCATAATTTCATTACGTTTAGCATCGGTAGGTGCATGCAATGAAAGCGCCAGTTTAAATTTTACAGCATCATCGCCCAATTTTTTGATTTGTTTGGCTACCCCGGCAGTTGATACGGTAATGCGCCTTGCACTCATGTGAATACCATCTTCTGCTGTAATGCGATCAATGGCTTTTAATACGTTGGTATAGTTCAATAAAGGTTCGCCCATGCCCATAAACACAATATTGGTTAACTTTTTTTGGTACAGGGCTTCACTTTGTTGGTTAATGAGCATGACCTGGTCATAAATTTCATCAAAATTTAAATTGCGTTTTCTATCCATGTAACCGGTAGCGCAGAATTTGCAACTTAAACTGCAACCAATTTGCGAGGAAACACAGGCCGTTTTTCTTTCATCGGTAGGAATTAAAACGCCTTCAATTTTATGCCCGTCGAAAGTGGTAAAACGGGTTTTAACGGTACCATCGGCGCTGTTTTGTGTAGTATCGATGGTTAATGCGGGCAGTGAAAAATGTTCGGATAGTTGTTGCCGAAGTACCTTACTTAAATTGGTCATATCATCAAACCCGGAGGCATGTTTTAGCCAAAGCCATTCCTGTATTTGTTGTATTCTGAATTTTTTTTCGCCAATGCTTTCCATAAACCCGGCTAACTGTTCGTTACTCAACGCACGTATATTCGGTAATTGATTCATGCGGCAAAGATAAGTACAGAAGCGTCAAGAGGTATATTTTGCCAGATAATGTGATTTGTTTTCCTTTGCAACACATTTATTTGATGATACTTCATAAAAAATAATTTATATATGAAAGCGGTTTATATAATTGATGCTGTACGCACCCCTATTGGCCGTTATGGCGGCAAATTAAGCACCATGCGGCCCGATGATTTACTGGCATTGATGATATCAGCGTTGCTTCAACGCAATCAGAACATAGATGTAAATAAAATAGAAGATGTAATTGCCGGAGCAGCCAATCAGGCGGGTGAAGACAATCGCAATGTAGCAAGGATGGCCGCACTATTGGCAGGCTTACCCGTTACGGTAGGCGGCAATACCGTAAACCGCTTATGTGCCAGTGGTTTGCAAGCCATTATGGATGCAGCCAGAGCTATTGCCTGTGGCGATGGGATGCTGTATATAGCCGGTGGCGTGGAAAGCATGACCCGTGCCCCCTTTGTAACTGCCAAGAGCGATGGTGCCTGGAGCCGTAAAACCGAAACCTACGATACCACCATTGGCTGGCGTTTTACCAATAAAAAATTAGCAGCCATGTATTACCCCTACAATATGGGCGAAACGGCTGAAAATGTGGCCAATCAATGGAAAATTAGCCGGGAAGAACAAGATGCTTTTGCTATGGCTTCACAACAAAAATATGCAGCTGCATTGGCTGCGGGTAAATGGAAAGACGAAATTATTCCGGTTGAAATTACCGAAAACAAAACGCCAACTGTTTTTGCTGCGGATGAACATCCACGCCCAACGAGTTTGGAAAAATTAGCCGGTTTAAAAGCTGCTTTTGCCAAAGAGGGTTCAGTAACAGCCGGCAATTCGAGCGGCATTAACGATGGGGCTTCAGCTTTATTATTAGCCAGTGAACAGGCAGTTCAATTATTTAATTTGCAACCCATGGCCAGGGTGGTGAGTATGGGAACTGCCGGGGTGGATCCTTCCATTATGGGTATTGGACCGGTACCCGCCAGCCGTAAAGCATTGCAAAGAGCCGGCTTGCAGGCCAATGATCTTGATTTGATAGAATTGAATGAGGCCTTTGCCAGTCAGAGTATTGCCTGCATGCGCGATTTATCACTAGACCCAACTAAAATTAATGTAAACGGAGGCGCCATTGCTTTAGGGCATCCTTTGGGATGTAGTGGTGCCCGTATTTCAACCACATTGGTGCATGAAATGAAAAAGCGAAAAGCCAAATATGGATTGGCAACCATGTGTGTAGGGGTTGGGCAGGGTGCAGCTATAGTGTATGAGGGGATGTAATAATTTTTACCGGCAATATAAAAGACCTACTGAAAGGGAAACAAAATAGAATGATATTTACTGATTTTGAAAAGCAATAGAACCAGATTGCACCACATTCAAAATTGCACACCTGCATGCACGACAATTTGCTGTATCATGATTTACCAAAAAATATACATCAAATACCTACCAGTTGTACGTTACCGTTATTAATACCCATCTGGGAAAATTTGTGTATTGTGTATAGTTAGTATAGGTTGCTGTTATAAAGTTGCTGGCAAAATACTTAGTGAAAAAAATATTGCTGGCATTTAAGCCAATCGATACATGGTGCTTTTCATTCAACATAAAAGCCAATTCATCCATATAAGAAAATCTGGAAGGCTGATTAGGAGCAGCAATATAATTTCCGCTAAATTTTCCAGTAACAGAAAATATAGATTTATATTTCCATGACAAACCCATATCCAAGGAAGAAATGTAGGAAGTAAATACGTTAGTGGAATTATTGGCAGAACTTGAACGGTTAAATGTTTGAAAAAAATTGCAATCGGCAATCAGTGCTTTATTAAATTTTATACTTGTTGCTAAACCTACCCGTGTTGAAGTATTTTTTGCCTGATACAAACCAGCCCCGATTCCATTATATGATTGAATTTGAGAGAAACTTAATTGTGGGGCTATTTTAATTGTATAATTATGATAGAATTTTTCCAGCCTCATAAAAGCAGTATACAACTCCATATATTTATCTGTTACGGCATTATAGATAAAATTATCTGTTAATCCGGGATTAGAAAATGAGATATAATTTTGGGGTTGTTTTGTATACAACAACCCTATCAGGAATAATTGTTTCTTATTAAAAAAATCCAACCAGGAATAATTCAGATTTAAACTTCGAGCATTGCTAATATACAAGGAATCCTGCCCTTTAGAAATGGAATTAAAATCGGTGAATTGATAACCTGCTCCGGCTTTGTTTATGTTAGGATATACCGGCTCATTATTATAAGCAAATGACAGATTTTGATGGGAAGACAGTTTGAAAAATACTGAAAAAAAAGGCGTGAGTAAATTTTGTTGTAAACTGTTAGCAGAAAAACCAGGCAGATTGATGATGTAAAAATATTTTAATCCATATACCAAATTAATATCTTTTCGATACCACCACTGGTCTTCTAATTTACCCATAAAATAATTATAACGAATTTGAAAATGGTTAATGGAATCATTTGAAAATGAATACATATAAAACATGCTATCGGTTACACTAATTGAATTAGATAGTGAACTTGAACTGGATTCATTCAATAATTGAAAGGAAATTTTATGATTATGTAATTTTTGAATATAGGATACAGATGCAATAGTATGATTGGCCTTTTGCGATTCCTGTTGCTGTATAAGCCACCAGTTTACCGATTGGGGAAAATGTTTAAAATAATTAGCAGGTAATAATTGCAAATTACCAGGAAGTTGTGAAGAGGAAAATTGAAAGCTACCCAACACTGCTGCATGATTACTGAACTTGTGTATATACAAACTCTTTATAAAAGTATTACTGTGTTTAAAATTATAATTTTCATTGTATAAATAGCCAAATTGGCTCCCGCTGTTCAATAATGTATTATTATTCATCATGAAGCGTCCAAGTAATGAAATTTGATTATTTGGGCGGATATAATTGATGCTCAGTTGTTCTTTTAAGCCATTGATGTGCTGATTAATATATTGATTGCTATAGGTGCGTAGAATCAGCGGTGGAAGGAGAAATGCTATATTAGTATTTAATTTCTGTGCAAAAGTATCAGTAGAAATTGCCAAGGTATTCCTAACAATGAAATACTTTAATGGCCTGAAAAAAGAAGTAGCTAAAAGCGATCTTGTTTTATTTTCAAAAAGTGGATTGTTTTTGGCATCCACATCATTGGGCATATTAATTAACGATTTCAAAGTATTGCTAAAATGATTATTGAAGCTCAGCAAATCTGTTTCATCATTTTTATCATCCTGATTTTGGAATATTTTTTTTGATAATGTACCTGTATTATTCGCATTTACTTGTAAAAAATTCTTGAAATTTTTAAAAACAGACATGTTTTGTACATTAGTTACATATCTATTAATGAATCCACCGCCCAACTCAGCGTTCCCAAAATTTTGATTGATGAAACTTGAATCATACTTAAGATTAATGACCTGACGATTACTATAGTTATCAAAACTTGAAATAATGTTTTCATTATCGGTATAGTTATCAATTACTTCAATCTCTTTTAAGCCAGTTGGCGGTAATTTGCTGGTTAAGTCTCCATAATCTCTTCCCATCAAATCATCCCCTTCAATTAATATTTTATCGATTATTTTTCCATTAAATTTAATTTTACCATTATTTAACACTTCAAACCCGGGCATATTGCTTAATAAGTTGCCGATATTTTTTTCATTACCTGTTCTAAATGATTTTACATTAAAAGTAGTCGTATCACCACGCACATAAATAGGAATTTCAGATTTTACAATCACTTCAGGCAAAGGAGTTGTTCTGTGTTGCAAGTGAATAACCAGAGGTGTACTGGGGAGTTTAAAATCCGATTCAATTTTAAAAACTTTGCTATTATAATTAATGCTATTAACTTCTAAAATACCGGGGAGTTTTTCTTTTTTAATCGAAATAGTAAAATAGCCATCTTCATTTGTTATAGCATAAAGAAAAGGCTGGCTGATTGTATCTTTTTTAAAACTTACAATTACAAATGAAACAGCTTTATCGGATGAATCTTTTACATATCCATTTATGATAACTGTTTGTGCAAATAGCTGTAAAGAAAGAATGGTTAAAAGCAGACATATAAATAATTTTTGCATTACTATTCTAAATAAACAAATAATTCGTTATTTATTATGAATGCTATTCAACAAATCACTCATAGTTTTTGCACTTTTTATATTTTTCATGTGTTGTGCTTGTCTCATCTTGTTTTGTTCATTAAAAGCCGTTCGTCCAATAGCTGTGGCAGCATTACAAGGTGTTGCTTTCACCCATTGTTTGGCAGGCCATTCAAAATAAGTCATAACAACCTGTGTATGTGTGGTTAAATTATTAAGCTTCACCAATAGCCCTGGTAAACCTCTGAGTTGCAGCGGTGCTACAGCAACGGGTATAGAAGGGGCAAACCAGGCATCGTATTCCATACCGGCAAAATTTCCTTTTGCTTTACGGCATAACAGTCCATTAATGGTAAGGGTATCAGGTAATACTTGCCAGGTTATAAAATGCAAGGTATCTATTACGCAAACCGGTTGCAAATTGGCATTTAATTCATTTTGCAAAGTAAAATTTGTACGTAAGTTGCCATATATGTATCTGGGAGGTAGTGCTTGATTCTTTTTGTTAATGGTATCAATCACCTTTTCAAAATTGAGCGAATCTTGTTTCGACAATGTTATAATTCTACTTTTATAATCATTACTTGCCCTGAAATCTTTTCTTCTAACATTGTATATATAGGTATCTGCAGAAAACCAAAAATCAATGGTTTCATTATTATAATTATTAAAAAGATGATAAACTGCGTAACCTTTTTTACTTGTGATTTGAGCATACAAAACAGGTAAATTAAACACAACCATAATCACAACAAAAATGTATTTTTTCATTATCAAAAAGGGTTTAATCAATATAATAATAATTTTAAAAAAACTAAGCAATCAAAGAGAGTTGCCCATTATTACAATCTCCCGGAATGATATTAGAAAGGTACCAGTTTACTGCATAAGTATTACAATTGTATGTGATATCATACAAAAAATAAGTATATGAACCACAGGCAGTATTAAATTCATAAGTAAAGAATGTAGCATTACACAAAGAGAATGTTATTGGGCTACTTTGCTTTGGGATTTCTTTTTTTTCAGCAGCATTACTACCAATTATACAAAGCATGGCAAATAATGAGGTAAGTATTATTTTTTTCATAAACAATCATTTTAAGATGTATTAATTAATAGTTTAATAATACGAATATATATATTATAATTTACAAATTTTTAAATTATTTTAATCAATTTTTAATACATATCATCGAAACCTAACAGAAAAGTTTAAACAAAGCATACACCTAACACAATTAATGCATCATCAACATTCAATAAAATATGATTCAAATTTTCTTAGAGGTTATAAATAATAATATCATTTTGCACTAAGCTGTTTTTTAAATACCTGAATAACAGCTCAAACCCATAATGCTAATAATTTTTGCCCCGATTAATGGTTGAAAAAAACGTTTTTCATCACTTTATTTTACCGTTCATCCTAATCAGTCGAAGAAAAAAATCATGAATTTTTACATAAATGATTGATAATCATTTATTTGAGATAATCATAGAATTCCTTAGTCAACCTATTACTAAAATAAACTTAGTACCATGTGTTACATAGTACCAAATAAAATTGTATCTTTGTGTTGTCAATGAGACAAATTATCTTAAAAACATAAAAAAATGAAAACACAACAAAAACAATTCTTCGCTAACTTAACCCAATTAGAAGTTGCACAATTAACCGCCGAAACAAAAGAAACCATTGCCAGTGCAGCCATTTTAAAAACCGTTAAACCGGTTTTAAGTGCCGCCAATTTATGGAACATACACAGAATGAGAAAAGTTAGGGGACAGAGAAGATATTTGGCTTTATAATAAAATTGATCCCAATAATAACTATGGGTGAGAAAAATGAATTGAAAAACAAATGCTTTACAAAAAGCAAACATTAAAACTCCGAAAAGTATGGACATTCAAAACACACAAAGCCAGATGCGTAAAGGGGTATTGGAGTTTTGCATCTTATCAGTCATTCGCCAGGGCGAAGTGTATCCGAGCGATATTGTTGCACAAATGAAAGCCGCCAACTTAAACATTTTAGAAGGAACATTGTACCCATTACTTACCCGTTTAAAAAATGCAGGCCTGCTTAGTTACAGATGGGTAGAAAGTAGTAGTGGACCACCGAGGAAATACTTTATGATGACGGATAAAGGTTTGGCGTTTTATGAAGAATTAAAAGATACCTGGAACGAACTGGCCGATGCCGTTCATGCCTTAACTAAGCCTAAAAACCAAAACAACGAAACAGACCAACCTTAACCAACTTTCTGAATGGAATGATGGAAACGGCCATACCATGTCGGCACCCATTTTATTCGGCAAACAAAACATTTAACCATGAAAAAGGTAATCAACATTAATTTTCAGGGAAGAGTTGTTCCCATTGAAGAATCTGCCTATGACAATTTACAGCAATATATAGACAGCCTGCGTGTATATTTTGCCAATGAAGAGGGGCGTGATGAAATTATTAATGACATAGAAGGAAGAATTGCAGAACTATTTGCAGAAGTGCTTCAAAAAGGCAATACCTGTATTACAGATGCAGATGTAGAATCTGTATTAAATAGTATGGGAAGGCCACAGGATTTTGATGCAGAAGGCGTAAACAGTGCAGAACAAACCACTGCAGAAAACAAAAGAAACAATACCGGCAGCAGCTCAACTTCCGGCAATCGTTTATTTCGCGATGAAAACAATAAAATTTTGGGCGGTGTGTGTAGTGGCATTGCCAACTACCTAAATATTGACCCCCTAATTATTCGTATTCTTACTGCCATTTTTATTGGTGTAACCTTCATTCCCTATTTGGTTTTATGGATTGCAGTACCCAGTACTGCTTCCAAAATGATTGGCGCACAACGCAAAAAATTATACCGCGATCCGGATGATAAAATGATTGCAGGTGTGTGCAGTGGCTTATCAAAATATTTTGGCATCAATGTTTGGATACCAAGGGCACTATTCATACTGCCTTTTATATCATTTGCTTTCAGGCACTGGCATTGGGGATTATTTGATTTTCCAAGTTTTGTAAATTTTTCATTCAGCCCGGGTGCATTGGTAATTTATATTATATTCTGGATAGTATTACCCGAAGCAAAAACGGCTGCTGAAAAATTAGAACTACGCGGCGAAAAGGTAGATGTAGAAAGTATTAAAAATACCATTCAGAGCGATATGGAAGGCTTTAAAGAACGTGCTGAAAAAATGGGAAACGATATTAAAAATAAAGCACAGGAATTTGGCAAAAGCTTTAACGAAAAGAGTACAGAAATGGGTACAGAAGCAACTAACGTAGCACGCAAAACAGGTAGAGGATTGGGTGATGTAATTGTATTGTTGTTTAAAATATTTGCCTACTTCATTATTGGTGTGGTAGTATTTGCTATTGTAGCTGCATTATTTGCGTTGGGTGTAGTGTTTACCGGATTAATGCCATTAAAAAATTACATATTAGAAAGTGGTTGGCAAAGCATTTTTGCCTGGGGTACATTGCTGTTCTTTATTTGGGTGCCGGTAATTGGTATTGTTACTTTTATTATTAGAAAAATAGCCAATGTAAAAGGCAACAAAAACATTATCCGCTATAGTTTTACGGCACTTTGGTTAATTGGATTGTTTTGCTTTATTGGATTAATGGTTTCATTGCGCAATGATTTCAGATACCGCAATAACCCCATTGAACAAAACATCAGCATTCAACAACCCACTAAAGGCTATTTAGAAATTATTCGCGGGAATGAAAATAAATTTTACTATAACAATAACCGGTGGTTTAGATTAGAACCTTTTACCAGTATAGATGAAGATAGTGTATTTGTGAGAAATATCAACATTCGAATTGTACAATCAGCCACCGACAGTTTTTACATCACTGCCGTAAAATTAGCCAATGGTTCATCCAGAACTGTAGCCAATGTAAATGCCGATGCCATTACTTTTCAGCTTACACAAAACGATTCTACTATCCGGTTTAACAATGGCATTGCTATTAACCAAAACAATAAATTCAGAAACCAACATTTAATTGTTACCATAGCTGTACCGGTAGGAAAAAAAATAAAAATTACCAGCAAAAACAATTGGGATGATGGTACAGACAATATTTCGCTTGGGTTTGATGATAATTGGAACTGGGGTTGGAATGACAATGGAGCATTCAACTGGAAATCAAATGTAACTTATTTAATGACTAAAAATGGGTTAAAAGGTTTAGACGATGTTTCAAATGATAATGACAGTAATGATACCAACCTGCAAGAAAGCAAAAAAGAACTGCAACAACGATTAGAGCAATTACAAAAAGAATCGGAAGATTTAAAAAAAGAATTGAACCAACCGGACAGCAAAGACAGCAACCGCTATCACTACCAGCCCGAAGCACCCAAAAAAACAAAGGTTACCGCTACCACTAATGATTCTATTGACATGCAACAACAAAATGTAACAGATTTAATCAGAACGCGATTCGCGATTTAAAATAGGTTGAAGTTGGGAATACCCCTGTGCCACTGCCGTTCACGGTAGAGGCACTTTGTATATATCATTTAATACATGTATGCAATTATTTTTTTACACCATTGTTACTTCACTTACTTTTGTTACCAACAAAATGCATACATGAAGAACACAGCTTTTACCCAGTACCACATAGCGTTAGGCGCTAAAATGGCCGAATTTGCCGGATACAATATGCCCATTAGTTACAGCGGCATTAACGATGAACACCAAACTGTAAGAAACAATGCAGGTATTTTTGATGTAAGCCATATGGGCGAATTTATTCTGAAAGGCCCACAGGCATTGCCACTCATTCAACAAATTACCACCAATGATGCTTCAAAATTAACAAAAGGCAAAGCGCAATACAGTTGTCTAACCAATACAAACGGAGGTATTGTAGATGATTTAATTGTGTATTGCTTAGATGAAAACCATTCGTATATGCTGGTTGTAAATGCAGCCAACATAGAAAAAGACTGGAACTGGATTCGTCAAAATAATGAAACTTTTGGTGCCGAAATGCACAACATTAGCGATAAAACCTGCTTACTGGCCATACAAGGCCCCAATGCCACCAAAATTTTACAACCATTAGCGGATGCAGATATTTTGAACCTGTCTTATTATACTTTTATCAAAACAACATTTGCAGGTATTGAAAATGTTTTAATTAGTGCCACCGGTTATACGGGTGCAGGCGGAGTTGAAATTTATTTTGAAGACAGCAATGGTTCAGCAGCAACCATTTGGAATGCCATCATGCAAACCGGAACACCACAGGGATTAAAACCAATAGGGCTCGGCGCCAGAGATACTTTACGTTTGGAAATGGGTTATTGCCTGTATGGTAATGATATTAATGATACCACTACCCCATTAGAAGCTGGTTTAGGATGGATTACAAAATTTACCAAAGAGTTCACTGCCAAATCTATTTTACAGGAACAAAAACAAAATGGCATACAAAAAAAATTAGTTGGATTTGAAATGATTGACCGGGGTATTCCACGCCATCATTACCTGATAAGAAATGAACAGGGCGAAACCATTGGCCATGTTACCAGTGGTACACAAGCCCCTTCATTGAACAAAGGAATTGGAATGGGCTATGTAAATACAGCAAATGCCGCATTGGGCAATTTTATTTTTATAGAAATCAGGAATAGTTTAGTGAAAGCACAAATTGTAAAAATGCCCTTTTTATCCTGATAAATTTTTAATAAAGCATTGTTTACAGGCAACAAATTTTGTTGCCTGTTTTTTTTAATATATTGCACCCATCCCATCGTTTACAAAATAAAATACATGATGATATTCTTCCGAAAAATGAACTTAAACAAATTGTTGCCTCAAAAAAGCATTATTCTTTTGCTTTGCATACTGGCAGTTGCCTGTCATAGAAAAACAATTCCGGAAAATACTTTAGCAGGAAGTGGAAGGATACACACAGAAATGGGCTACGCCTCTTATTATGCCGATAAATTTGAAGGAAGAAAAACTGCCAGCGGCGAAGCTTTTCATCAATCTGCTTTTACGGCAGCACATAAGCATTTACCTTTTGGTACCCAGGTAAGAGTTATTAATTTAGCCAATCAAAAATCGGTGATTGTGCGTATTAATGACAGAGGGCCGTTTGTAAAAGGAAGAATTATTGATTTAAGTAAGAATGCAGCCAAAAGTTTAGATATGTTGCGAAGTGGTGTGGTGAAAGTAAAAATTGAATACAGAAAATAAGCATTCATCACTGCCCTTAACATTCAAATACAGCCAGTATATTTGTACATGTTTAGGCATTCATTATTTTTTTTATGCCTGCTCATTCGCCATTAAACGGCAACGCATATTTTAAATTATCATCAATGAAGCAACCGGTTTTGCATACTGTTTTATCGCCTGCACTTTTACATTTATATGATTTAAGCAATACGATTGTAGTGATAATAGATGTGTTCAGAGCCACTTCAACTATTGCTACTGCTTTATACAATGGAGCGGAAAAAATTATTCCGGTTGATAGTGTTGAAAATTGCATATCAATTGGGAAAGCCACGCCAAACAGTATTACCGCCGGCGAACGGGATGGAAAAGTAATTCAAGGATTACAATATGGTAATTCACCCGGTGATTATCCTAAATCTTTTATTGAGGGTAAAACATTGGTATTAACAACTACTAACGGTACCCGCTTGTTACACATGGCATTAAACAATGGTGCTGCAGAAATTATAACAGGTTCTTTTCCAAATCTTGCTGCAGTAACAGAATTTTTAATGCAACAAAAAAAGAATGTTATTTTAGGATGCTCAGCCTGGAAAGATAAATTTAATTTAGAAGATACCCTATTTGCAGGGGCTGTTGTAAACAAAGTGACCAATCATTTTAAAATTCATTGTGATGCATCGCTCATGGCACAGGAAATGTATACCTTGCATCAAGATAATATGCACACATTTATCCGAAAAACAACACACTGGCATCGCCTATCGGCATATGGTCTGGAAAAAGATTTAGAATATTGTGTAACTCCAAATGTAGCCAATGTTTTACCACTGTATAAAAATGGTGCATTATTGGCCATGCATTAAGGTTTTTAATAGAAAGCTAAGCCAGTGAGTTAACAAACATTTCATATAATAATCAAAATTTTTGACACCTGCTACGCAACAAAGCCGTAAATTTGCAAATTGCACTTTTCAGTAAAAAAAGGCATCCTTGAAAAGCAAATTATTCATATTAGCAGTGTTCAGGAATTATGGCATTACCCTATTTAATTAAGCATATTTATAATAACGGAGCCGAAGAAGTCATTCGCCGTGGAAAAAAAATACATGCATCCGGCAACGTAGAACTGATTGAACATGATGCTTTAATGAACAGCGTTGTTTTCAGGGTAAAAGACGATACCTACGGTACTTTTTACAAAGTTTATATTCAACATTATAAAGATCCCAAAACACTTTCGCTTCGTTGTACCTGTCCTTATAACTTAACTGAAATTTGCAGGCACAAAGCCGGTGCATTATTCCAGTTGCAGGAAATGATTGATAAAAATTTATTGGGCGAAAAAGACATTAGTTACGACCAAAAGCATACGGTTGTTAAAATGAAAGTTTTAGACGTAAAGCTTATCCGCATGCTCGCCGGCCAGGAGAACTATTTTTTTGCGGAAAATTTTGTTCGTTCCAATACTGCCAATATTATTGAAGCAAAAGATGAAAAAGTAGTTGCCGAACTATTCATTGATCAACAAAAGTTCACCATTTTTCTGCAAAAAAATGAAGAACGCAATTTTGATACAGGATGTAATTGTAACAGTGATACACATCACCCTTTATGTGTTCATAAAACCATTGTACTGCTTCAATTACTCAATAATTATGGCCCCAATTATTTTGATTCCATCAGAAATTGGGACAATGAAAAAAATAAACTATTATCACTCTATGGCTATGCATTAACTGATGACTTATCCGGCAAATTTGAGTTTACTTATACCAATGGAAAGCCATTTTTAAAAGTATTAGATCCATCTATTAAACGCATTACCCAAAATACACATACCGAATTGGTACCTCAGCCTGCATATCTTGCAGAAAGAAACCAGCAACAAAATCATGTTGCCGAACAGGCAGTTCAGGAAACCAATACCATTATCGGCAAAATACAACAGAAGTTGGGTACCATTATTATATTAAATCAACCACAATACCCATACATACAAGTAGATGCCATACAAGGAGAAATTGATGAAGACTTTAGCAAATACACCGGTAAAATTGAAAAAGTTGATTTAAATAAATTTGTTAATACGGAAGTTTTTAATGAAGAGGATAAAATTTTAGTACAACAATTACGTAAATTATTACCAACAGAAGTAAGCAGATATTTAACCAGAAACTCACCATTCAGCGGCATTTGGGATAATATTATTCAGCAACATGGCGATGAATTGCCGGAAGAAACCAAACATCTGATTAACGAATACCTGCACCCTAAATTCAAAAAATTATTTGTTGAACTGGCCGAGAGTAATTTTACTTTCTATTTACCCGCCGGAAAAAATTTTACTACCGCAAATATTGAACCGGCTGAATTTGAACAGCAAACACTTGTACCTGAATTTTTTATTCAGCAAAAAGATAATCAATACATTATAGAATGTTATGCCAAATTACCTGTTGGCAGAATTAGTGTAAATGAAAACGAAATAAATACCCCATTTATATTTTTAAATAATGGCAGATTTTATAACTGGGAACGACCGGAAGATATTTTATTGATTGAACAATTTTTGCCGGATGGGCAAATTGTGATTGCAGCAGAAGAATGGAAAAATAAATTAGAGCAATTCATCATTCCGCTTTCTAAACAATACAACATACAATTTGGAAATATTCGCAAAAAAGAAGTAAGAGACAGTAAACCCGAAACAGGCGTTCTGCTAAAAGAAAAGGGCGATTACTTATTGTTTCAACCCATATTCACTTACCAGGGTTACCAGATACAACCAGGCGATAATGAAAAAATAATTATACCTCAGGGCGATACAATTTTAATGATTTATCGCAATACAGAAGCAGAGCAATCATTTATTCAGGAAATACAAAAACTCCATTCCCATTTCTTACAATCTGATAGCGGAACTGCATTGGCGTTAAAGGGAGTTGATGTACTTAAAAACAATTGGTTCTTTCTTTTTATAGATACTTTAAAAGATAGGGCAACACCTATTTATGGTTTTGAAAGCCTGAAAAAATTCAGGTTCAATACCGCAAAACCTTCTACCAAAATTTTCATCAGTTCACATACAGATTGGTTTGATGCCAAAGTAGAAATTCAGTTTGGCGAACAAAAAATTACTGTAGCAGATGTAAAAAAAGCATTGGCAAACAAACAACAGTTTGTACAACTTGCCGACGGCACTTTGGGAATTTTACCCGAAGAATGGCTAAAAAAATATGCGCTGCTTTTTAGAATTGGTGAAGGAAAGAACATCAACATGAAGCTAAGCAAGTATCATTTTGGTATAATAGAAGAACTATATGCGCAGCGTAACGACGAAGAATTAGTTATTCAATTAGAAAAAAAATATGAAAAATTAAAAGATAATCATGCCATTCAGCCTACACCTGCTCCGGCACACTTACAAAGTGTTTTAAGGCCTTATCAGGAAAGTGGGTTTCAATGGCTAAATTACTTACGCGAAGTACAATGGGGTGGAATTTTAGCAGATGATATGGGTTTGGGTAAAACCATTCAGGCATTGGCATTTATGTATCATATCAAAAAAGAACAAGGCCATTTAAGAACCTTAGTGGTTTGTCCTACTACGCTGATGTTTAACTGGCAAAATGAAATTAAAAAATTTACGCCTGAATTATCACATTACGTGCATCATGGCGGAGCCAGAGAAAAAGAATCATTAACCAATACCAATTACGATGTAATCATTACAACGTATGGCACTTTACGTAGCGACATTAAACAATTTATAGAAATACCTTTCGATTATGTGGTATTGGATGAAAGTCAGGCAATTAAAAACCCTTCCAGCAAAGTAACAAAAGCAGCCTGTTTACTGAAGGCGAAAAACAGACTATGCTTAAGTGGTACACCGCTTCAAAACAACACATTCGACATTTTTGCACAGATGAATTTTTTAAATCCGGGCATGTTGGGTACGGTTGAATTTTTTAAACAGGAATTTGCCATACCCATCGATAAGTTTAATGAAAAAGAACAGAAAGAACATCTTCGAAAATTATTATACCCATTTATTTTAAGAAGAACCAAAGAACAGGTGGCGCAGGATCTACCCGAAAAACAGGAGATGGTTTTATTTTGCGAAATGGGTGCAGAACAACGAAAAATTTACGATGCATACAGAAATGATTTTCGTGAAAAAATTCTGGGTGTGGTAGATACACAAGGCGTTCAAAAATCGCAGTTAACCATTCTGCAGGGCTTAATGAAACTACGGCAAATTTGCGATAGCCCGGCCATTATTAAAGAAGATGAAAAGTACCCGAATGTTTCGGTTAAACTGGAAGAATTGGGCAGAGAAATTACTGAAAACATCAGTAACCATAAGGCATTAATATTTTCACAGTTTTTGGGTATGCTGGCACTCATCAAAGAAAAATTAAATGAACTGGGTATTGATTATGAATATTTTGATGGCAGCACATCGGCAGAAGGCAGGCAAAAAGCCATTGAACGTTTTCAAAATGAAGAAAGTTGCAGGGTATTTCTTATTTCACTGAAAGCCGGTGGCGTTGGTTTAAATTTAACCGCTGCCGATTATGTGTATATTGTTGACCCATGGTGGAACCCGGCAGTAGAACAACAAGCCATTGACAGAACACACCGCATTGGACAAACCAAAAATATTTTTGCTTATCGCATGATCTGTACTGATACGGTAGAAGATAAAATTTTAAACCTTCAGGAAAGAAAAAGAGCCCTTGCAAGAGATTTAATAACAGATGATGAAGGCTTTGTAAAATCACTGAGCAGAGAAGATCTGGAATATTTATTTAGCTAAAAAGCATTGCAACCCATCAAAAAAGCTATTGCAACATTTGTTTGCAATAGCTTTTTCTTTTTACAAAATTTTTAATTTACACTATTACAGTTGGCTGATTTTTACATCATCCACTTGTTTGGTACGAATAGCAATATCAAATTTCTTTTGGTCAACACCATTGGCATTGCTAACCACCACCGTTAACTTTTGATAAGCAGATTTTGGAACGCTGAAACGTTTTACAAAATTCTGATCTTTAAAAGTGTTAGAATAAATTACATCGCCACTTTCATCATAAAAAGTTAAATCAAATTTGTTACCGGTTGGATTGGAATATGATACAGTAAAATTTAAATACTCATCATTACTACCGGTATATTTAATTTGAACTTTGTTGTTGTCGTTTTCTGCTTTGGTAATGTTGTTGGCTGCATGTGCATGTACTGATAAAAATAATGCTGCTGCTACTAAACTACCTGCAAAAAATTTGTTGGCTACTTTGTTTAATGCTACTTTTTTCATGTTTTTTGGTTTTAAATGAAATAATAATTTCCCGCCGATGCCGAAGCATCTTTTTTAATTAAAAAAACTTGATTTCATTTGACAACCAACCAGATGGTGTATTTCATAGTAGGCAAGCGGTGCGTTGAAGAAAAAATCAGTAAGGCCTACTTCATTTCAACTATTAATACAAAAATAGAAAAAAGGTAACCCAATACACAAAAAATTGTCACATTAACGAATTGTTACCAAACAAAACACTAACGATCGTTTGTATTTTTAATAATATTTCACCAAAAATAATACATATAATAAATAAATATACATTTAAAAGTATCCGGCAAAAACGAATTGTTTATGCTGAAAGAGGCTTGTTCAACATTTGCCAGAGCGCATCTTTTAAGGCCATTAAACCCTGACCGGTTACAGAGGATATAAACAGGTGAGGTATATGGGATGGTAATTGTTGTTGGATGGCTTCTTTTAATTCTTCATCAAGCATATCGGCTTTACTAATAGCAATCATAAAATCTTTTTGCAGCATTTCAGGATTGTAAGCGGTTAATTCTTCCAATAAAACTTTAAACTCCGCTACATGGTCATTACTGTCGGCAGGTATTAAAAAAAGCAATACCGAATTGCGTTCAATATGCCGTAAAAAACGATGCCCTAAACCTTTGCCTTCGGCAGCGCCTTCTATAATACCAGGCAAATCGGCAATACAAAAACTTTTGCCATCCCGATATTCCACCATTCCTAATTGCGGAATTAAGGTGGTAAAAGCATAATCGGCAATTTTAGGTTTTGCAGCAGTAATTATACTTAATAAAGTAGATTTTCCTGCATTGGGAAATCCCACCAAACCCACATCGGCCAACACTTTCAATTCTAAATATTTCCAGCCCTCCGTTCCCGGTTCGCCGGGTTGGGCATACTCCGGGACCTGATTGGTAGGTGTAGCAAAATTGGCATTCCCTAAACCGCCTCTACCCCCTTTCAACCAAATTACTTCCTGCTTATCTTCTAAAATTTCAGCTTCAATTTTACCGGTCAATTCATCTTTTGCAATGGTTCCCAGAGGCACTTCAAGAATAATATCCGCACCGTCATGTCCGGTACAATTATTTTTTGATCCCGGTTCACCATTCTCTGCCAGCACATTTTTGTAATAACGCAAATGCAGTAACGTCCATAAATTGGCATTACCACGTAATATGATATGACCACCGCGACCACCATCGCCACCATCAGGGCCACCTTTTGCAGTTAATTTATTGCGCATGAAATGTTTGGCACCGGCACCACCATGACCACTGCGACAAAAAACCCGGATATAATCTATGAAATTGTTTTTTTCAGACACAATATAACAGCATGATTGAAATACAAAGGTACGGCAATGTATTTACTGATTGGGTTTTGATTCATTCCATGTTTTGTAAGCAATGGAACGATCCTGTTCTCCAACCTGAACCGGAATTTCAGTAATGGCTTCACAAGTTGCCCAATGCTCCCGCATTTGTGCGGGTAGTGATTGGTACAATTTTGTGCCTTCCGTTTTCCATTGCATCATATCATCACTCACCTCTTTTATTTTTTTGGCAGGATTGCCAAAAATTAAACTTCGGCGTTCAAATGCAGTATCTGCTTTGATGAATGATAATGCCCCAACAATACATTCATCACCCAATACAACATTATCCATTATCACTGCATTCATACCTACTAAACAATTGGCGCCAATAGTAGCACCATGAATAATGGCTCCATGCCCAATGTGGGCACCCTGTTTTAAAACAACCGTTACACCGGGAAACATGTGTATGGTACAGTTTTCCTGCACATTGCAACCATCTTCAATGATTATTTTACCCCAATCGCCCCGAATGGCGGCGCCCGGTCCTATATACACATCACTGCCTATCATTACATTTCCGGTTACGGCTGCCTGTGGATGCACCCATGCAGAAGGATGAATAACGGGTATATGCTGACGAAACCGATAAATCATGGTATTATTTTTTTTGAGGTTCTAAAACAGGTGCCTTTGAATAAAGCAATCAGGTGTTGGTTTTGATTAAAAATTTTAATTAAATACAAACCTGTACTTTTTCCATTATGTAATTCAACAGCTTCAGCAGTTAATATATCATGCACATGCACCGGTTTCAAAAATTGAATGGAGGTATCTAATGCCACCGATAATTGGTTGCGGTTATTACAGGCAAATGCAAATGCACTATCGGCAAGCGAAAAGGCAATACCGCCATGCACAATACCCAGACCGTTCATCATTTCTGGCCTTACCAACATTGAAATTTTACTATACCCTTCTTTTACCTCCAATACCTGA
Source organism: Hydrotalea lipotrueae (assembly GCF_019249625.1). NCBI lineage: Bacteria > Pseudomonadati > Bacteroidota > Chitinophagia > Chitinophagales > Chitinophagaceae > Hydrotalea > Hydrotalea lipotrueae. The sequence continues at coordinate 21,962 of NZ_JAESDL010000022.1, forward strand.
ATACCCAGCCATTGTGAAAAAAGGTCATCTTTCATCATTTGCTGCACCACCTGTTCAAAACTACTTTGCACTTGCATGGTTGAATTATTTAATTGCCTTTAAAATTGGGTACTCTTTTTTGCATAAAAGCGGCTACGCCTTCTTTAAAATCGTTCGTAGCGGCCGCTTTTTGTTGTAACTGATCTTCCAATGCCAATTGCTGCTCCAGCGTTTGAACGGCAGATAAATGCACTGCTTGTTTAATATACGCCAATGCCCGGGTAGGCATGGTGGCTAAGGTAAGAGCTAATTGTTTGGATGCTGTTTCAAATACATCGGCAGCAAATGTTTTATAAATCATACCCATATTACAGGCATCGGCAGCAGTAACTTTATCGCCCAAAAGCATCAATGCCATTGCTTTTTGACAGCCAATTAAACGCGGTAAAAAGAAAGTGCCACCGCTATCGGGTATTAATCCTATTTTAGAAAAAGCCTGGATAAAGGATGCTTGTTCATGCGCCACAACAATATCGCATGCCAGCGCAATATTGGCGCCGGCACCGGCCGCAACTCCATTCACTGCAGCCACAACGGGTTTTTGTAACTCTTGTAATCGGGTAATAATAGGATTAAACTGTTCTTTTAAAATCCTATCCATTCCAGTACCATTTGGATCCATTACTTCTTCCAAATCCTGTCCGGCACAAAAACCTTTACCGGCGCCTGTAATATATACACAGCGAACAGATGCATCCATACAAACATTTAATTTTTCGTGCAGCAGTAAGGCCATAGATCGATTAAAAGCATTTAACTTTTCAGGCCTGTTTAGTGTAATAAAGGCTATACCGTTGTGTATTTCAAAATTAATTTCAGCCATTGTTTTTGATTAATGACATTTAAAATAATCGAAAGGTTCTTTGCAATCCAAACATTGATACAATGCTTTACAGGCTGTGCTTCCAAATCGGGAAACCAAACGGGTATGGTAAGATAAACAGTACGGGCACTGAATGGCTTCTTCTTCCTGAAAAGCATCGGGATGGCAGACTGTTTGTTTAGGTAGCGGTGGGGCAATGCCGTAAGCTTTTAGTTGTTCCTTTCCTTTTTCAGACATCCAGTCTGTAGTCCAGGCAGGTGACAGTACCTGCTGAATATTTACCTGTTTAAACCCATTTTCCAATAACAATATTCGCAATTGCATTCGAATTACATCCATGGCCGGACAGCCACTATACGTTGGTGTTACAGCAATTGAAATTGTGTTTTCATCTTCAATGATAACCTTTCTTACAATACCTAAATCAACCACAGAAAGCACCGGAACCTCGGGATCTTTTACCGTTTCCAGCAACTGCCATATTGCTTCTTCAGTATGATTGGATACATTTACCATATTGCATTGGGAAAAGTTCTTTGTAAAAATTGCATTTCAGCAAGTATATAACCCAAATGTTCAGAATGATAACCGTTTTTTCCACCGGTTTGATGCCAACAGCCAATTGATTGTGGTGGCAAGGTTGCTGTTTCGAAAATTTGATTGATTTTATTCAGCCAATCTGAACGAAGCCTTTCAAAAGTCAGCATATTTGAGTGATAGCATAGAGTTTCATATCCTGCAGGTTCAAACAATTCGCCCACAAAAGGCCATAAGGCATCAATGGCCTGCAACATACGAAATTTACTTTCATCAGTACCATCTCCTAAACGAATCACCCATTCGCTACTCCACTTCAAATGATAGGTTACTTCCTTTATTGATTTTTCTGCAATGGCAGCCAATCGCTCATCAGCATTATTTTGTAATTGTTGAAAAAGATAAAACCGATACACACTGAAAAAGAAAATTTTAAGTATGGTTTGGGCCCAATCACTGTTGGGCTGTTCAAACAACAAATGATTTTTAAAAGCACCCACATCGCGTAAATAAGCCAGGCTGTCTTCTGTTATATACTCAGGTATGATATCAAAATCTACCAACGATAGTGCCTTTTCTTTGGGTAACTGTTCCAATAACAAAGCTGCATATTGGTATAAGTTGCGAGATTGCCCTACATAATCCAACGCAATATTGGTTAAAGCAATATCCTGTTCCAGAACAGGGCCATGCCCACACCATTCGCTGCAGCGATGTCCCATAATTAAGCTATCATCTGCCAATTGCAGTGTGCAATCAATCAATGCATCTGTAATTGCTGTTTCATTCATAACAATTGTATCTGACTCCATGAAAAATTCTTTTAAAAAACCGGCGGTGCAAGGCACTACATATATTTCAATTCATCGGGCAGCTGATAAAAAGTGGGATGCCTATAAATTTTATCGTTAGCGGGATCGTACAAAGCATCCGCTTCATCGGGATTAGATGCATGAATGTATTTACTTTCAACCACCCAAATACTTATGCCCTCCATTCTGCGGGTATACACATCTCTGGCATTCTCAATTGCCATAGCAGCATCTGCAGCATGTAAACTACCCACATGTTTATGATCGAGCCCCTGCTTGCTTCTGATGAATACTTCCCATAAAGGCCATTCACGGGAATTAGAGGCCGGGGCAGCACCCCCTTCAATTTCACCATAATCGCCATAATAATATTTTTTTATTAACTGCAACATAAAAGTTACTTTAAAAATGATGAATTCAACTATCCTACAGGCATTTTGCTTTCAACCTGTGTTGTATTATAACGGTACTGCCTTGCTGCTTTTTTCTCGTCATACGCTAAAGCAGCTTCCCGAACCCAGGCACCATTTTCCCATGCCTGTACACGGGTTGCCAATCTTTCTTTGTTACAGGGGCCATTGCCTTTTACCACATTCCAAAATTCATCCCAGTTAATGGCACCAAAATCATAGTGCTGTTTTGCTTCATTCCATTTTAAATCTTTATCGGGCAAGGTCATTCCCAAAAACTTTACCTGTTCAGCACATACATCTACAAATTTTTGGCGCAACTCATCGTTGGTAAATCGTTTAATTTTCCACTGCATGCTTTGCGCAGTATGTGGTGAATCATTATCGGAAGGCCCAAACATCATTAACGAAGGCCACCACCAACGGTTGATGGCATCCTGACACATTTTACGTTGTGCAGCATTGCCTTTCGATAAAGTTAAAAGAATTTCGAAACCCTGCCGCTGATGAAAACTCTCTTCCTTACAAACCCTTACCATTGCACGGGCATAAGGCCCATAAGAGCAGCGCGATAAAGGCACCTGATTCATGATGGCAGCCCCATCTACCAGCCAGCCAATGGCACCCATATCGGCCCAGGTGAGGGTGGGATAATTAAATATGGAAGAATATTTTGCTTTGCCGCTGTGTAACTGCTGATACATTTCGTCGCGAGTAATACCCAGTGTTTCGGCAGCAGCATACAGATAGAGGCCATGGCCGGCTTCATCCTGCACTTTGGCCAATAAAATGGCTTTTCGCCTGAGTGATGGGGCACGGGTAATCCAATTTCCTTCGGGTAACATACCCACCACTTCGCTGTGAGCATGTTGCGATATTTGGCGAATTAATGTTTTGCGATATTCATCCGGCATCCAATCCTGCGGCTCAATTTTTATATCCTTATCTATTTTTTGCTGAAACTGCTCTGATAATTTTGTTGTATCCATAACCAACCATTTAGATTTCAAATATAAGAAAAATACAGGCTATTTACTAACAATTGTTAGTTTATTTAGCATCATAATCTACCCAAACTTCATCAGAAGCAGGATGACTTTGGCAGGTAAGTATAAAACCCGCAGCCACTTCATCAGGCTCCAAGGCATAATTTACCTCCATATTTACCTTACCTTTTAATAGTTTAGCACGACAGGTTGAACATACACCACCTTTGCAGGCATAAGGCACATCGGCGCCCTGTTGCTGGGCTGCATCTAAAATACTCATGCCATTAGCAGCCAATGGAAATTGAAAACTACGCCCGTCTAACTGTAAGGTAACTTTACTGGCAGACACACTTTTATTCACCTGATAAACAATAGCTGCAGTTCTTGGTTTGGCATGCAAGGCAGTAAACAGCTCAAAATGAATATGTTGCTCAGCAATACCTTTTTGCAGCAAAAAATCTTTAACAATGGTAATCATTTCAAAAGGGCCGCAAATAAAAAATTCGCTGGCAGAAAGATCAATTGCCTGTTTGGCTAAAACAGCACATTTTGGCGCATCAATGCGTCCTTCGTTCAATGGACTTTCTACTCTTTCCCTACTAAAAACAGGTATAAGTATAAAACGATCCATGTATTTATTTTTCAGTGCTTCCAAGGCTTCTTTAAATAGCATATCAGCACGGCTTTTATTGCCATACACTAATGTAAAGCTACTTTTAGTTTCGGTTTGCAGAGTAGCGGTAATGATGGATAAAATGGGCGTAATACCACTTCCTGCAGCAAATGCAACATATTTTTTTTGCTGTTCGGGATGTAAAGGGGTAAAAAATTTACCCATGGGGGGCATTAGTTCAATACTATCGCCGGGTTTTAAACAATGAAATGCATAATTTGAAAAAATACCATCCGGCAACAATTTTACAGCAATACGCCACCGTTGTTCGGAAGGAGCAGAACACAGTGAATAAGATCGCCTGACTTCTTCCCCATTGATATATGTCCGGAGGTTAATGTACTGACCTGCGGTAAATGCAAATGCAGCCTTCAGTTCATCTGGAATATCGAAACCAATTACAACAGCCGTATCGGTTTCATGGTATACTTCATTCACTTTTACCGGATAAAAATGTGCCACAACGAATGATTTAATTAATGATTTGGGGAAACTGGTTGATTGAGTACTATCCATTAATTTTTCAATCCGCCTACCAGAATGGTAATCATATTTTCTTCTAATACATCACCACTAATGCGTTGTTTACTTCTGTGCCAGCTTTCAATGCCGCTGATGGCATGCAACATAATCAGCACCGCTGTAGTTGCATCGATGGGTTTTATTTCTTTTTTTTGAATACCCGATTCTATAATGGCAGCAAAACGTTTGCGATAAGTACGCCGCTGATTTTGGAAATTAGACAGATAGGGATCTTCAAGGTATTTCCATTCCCGATCGCTCACATATACTTCATCAAAATGATCAATCATGCCATGTATATGAAAACGGAGAATCTTTTCTATTTTTTCAATACTACTGCAAGTTTCAGCTTCTACAGTTTCCATAAAATGCCCATAGCGATTGGCTACACTAAAACATATTTCGTGTAATAATTCACTTTTGCTTTTAATATGGTTGTAAAGGCTGGCGGCTTCTACGCCAACAATATCAGCCAGTTCACGCATACTGGCTGCTTTGTAACCTTTTTCTTTGAATAAAGTAGCGGCTTTGGCTACAATTACTTCTTTACGAGAGTTATTGGTGTCGGTTTTAATTCTTCCCATGCTGCAAAAATACACTAACTAACGTTAGCACCAAATGAAAGTTCATACCGTTAGTTTAAAGAGGGAATCCACTCATTGCCCATAAAAAAAGCCAAACAATGGGCGTAGCCAGTAACAAGGAATCGAACCGGTCTAAAAAACCACCATGCCCCGGCATAATTTGTCCACTGTCTTTTACACCCGCCATTCGTTTTAATTTGCTCTCCAACAAATCGCCGAAAGTTCCGGCCACCGTAGCAATAATGGTAATACCCCATGCAATGTTTAGCGAAATACCTGTAAACTGAATACCCAGAAAAGTAGCTACAATTATGGCTACAATAGCCCCACCAATGGTACCTTCCCAGGTTTTTTGGGGAGAAATAGCAGAAAGCGGCCTTTTACCGATAAAGGAACCCACCAAATAGGCCATGGTATCATTGATCCAGATGGTACCAATCAATAGCAATACAATGGCAAGCCCCGGAAAAATTTGTACGTTATTACTACCTGCTACAGGCCAAAAACCAATTCGAATATCCATCATTAAACTCCAGCTCAATGATATATAAATAAGCCCCAAAAAGGAATACCCGATTATTTTAAGATCTATTTCCTTCTTAAACACAATTTCTTTGGCCATTAAAAAAACAGCCATTAATAAAAACAAATACCATCCCAAACCATACATGGTTACCTGGCCCAATGGAAAAGGGTTATGAAAACGCCAAACCATAAAGCACCATCCCAAAAACATAACTCCATATTCATGCACCCACCCAATACCGTTGTAGGGCGGATATATTTTTTTAATTAATTGCTGATACTCATGCCAGCAGCCAAAATGAATAAGGGTAAATAATATAAAAAAACTCCACTGATTAATCAGTAACCCGGACAGCATAATCATAACAAAAAGCAATGCGGTAAGTGTGCGGGTTTTAAATGTTTGCAGGTTCAATGCCATAGCAATTCGTTCAATTAATTTAAAAGCGACCGTTGTAATAAATGCTGTGCCACATCTTTCAAATGCATGGGCACATAAATTTCAATTTGTCCGAATATCAGGTAACTGCTGTCTAATTTATTCAGCACCTGAACCGGAATACTGTTTTCTTCCAAAACCCCTTTTATAATGCTGGCTTTCGGAAAATTTTGTGTACTGAATAACAAATACCAGGAGGGTTTATCCTTCATAAAAAAAATTTATACCAATGATTGCTGCGTTGGTGTAACCTGCTTAAAGTACTTAAATAATGCTACTAACGCTATAACGGCTGCAATGCCAATATACCAGGGAAAAGTTGTATCATCCAAAGCATCTTCTTTTAACTGTCCGTTTTTGGTAGCAAAATACAACATGGTTACAGCAAAGCCATTGTTCAAAAAATGCAACAAAATATTGAGCCATATATTTTTACCGTAATAATAAATATAGCCTAAAATAATGCCCAGTCCAAAACGGGGTAAAAAACCATAATAGCTGGTGTGCGCTGCACTGAAAATGATACTGGTAATAATGATGCCTACTGCCGCATTTTTAGTCCATTTTACCAGAATATTTTGTAACCCTCCTCTGAAAAAAGTTTCTTCAAAAATGGCCGGCGCAATGGCAATAACGAACAATGTGTACAGGTAATCACCAAAATTTTTCATGGAAGCCATCCCTTTCACGCCATCGGTATATGCTTTTTCCATTGCCTTAAAACTCACTTCCCATTTGTGTGGAATGGGAATAATTTGGTTGAGCTGCGTTAATGCACCACTTAAAAACAAACCCGCAAATACCATTGCAATCACCAAATATACCTGACGAATATTTACTTTACGATTATATTGCATGTATTGCAAAGGCTTGCGGCTCAATAACAATGATAAAAAATATGCCGGCAAAAAAAACATACAAAAAGACATTACCAACTGAATTAGTTTGGCTGCATTAGCATAAGCCGGTAATAAAATATCGGTAGCCATGCTGGTAAACGATTGGTGCGTCATCATCATCCAAATAATTACTGCCAATACACTACTCACTACAATACCCATTCCCGCAAAGCCAATCAAAATGGCCAACTGCCCAAAATAAGAAATTTTACTACTACGTAAAACCGGCTTTTCTGCTGTAAAGGCATCAAAACCATCATGTGCCGGTGTTGTATTTTCAATCATATCCATAATTTATCTGTAAGATTGTAAATTTGCGCTTTGGTTGTTAACCAACCAATTAATTTTTAATGGAATGGTAAAAATAGGAAACATCAGCTTACCGGCCTTCCCTTTATTACTGGCTCCTATGGAAGATGTGAGCGATCCTCCTTTTAGGGCAGTATGTAAAGAGAATGGGGCAGACTTAATGTACACCGAATTTATATCGAGTGAAGGATTGATTCGTGATGCCATTAAAAGCAGAAGAAAATTAGACATATTTGATTACGAACGCCCCATTGGCATACAAATTTTTGGCGGCGATGAAGAAGCCATGTCGCTCAGTGCTAAAATTGTGGAAACCGTACAACCCGATTTGGTTGACATTAACTTTGGTTGCCCGGTTAAAAAAGTAGTCAGCAAAGGTGCCGGAGCCGGCGTTTTAAAAGATGTTGATTTAATGGTACGCCTGACCGAATCCGTTGTAAAATCTACGCATTTGCCGGTAACTGTTAAAACCCGTTTGGGTTGGGATGAGCAATCTAAAAATATTGAAGAAGTAGCAGAACGCTTGCAGGATGCGGGCATTAAAGCATTAGCCATTCATGGCCGCACCCGTTCACAAATGTATAAGGGAGAAGCCGACTGGACGCTGATTGCCAAAGTAAAAAATAATCCCCGCATCAAAATTCCCATTTTTGGAAATGGCGATATTGACTCACCCGAAAAAGCATTTGAATACAAAAACAGGTTTGGTGTAGATGGCATCATGATTGGCCGCGCCGCTATTGGCTATCCTTGGATTTTTCGTGAAATTAAACATTATTTCGAAACACAAACAGTATTACCTTCACCAACTATACGGGAACGGATTGACGTTTGTAAAAACCATCTTTTAAAATCGGTTGAATGGAAGGGTCCCATCGTTGGCATTAATGAAATGCGCCGCCACTACGCCAATTATTTAAAAGGCTTACCGGGCATTAAAGAGTACCGCAACAGATTGGTGACCGTAAAAGAAACAGAAGAAATTATTGCCATCTTATCTGAAATTGAACAGAATTATGAAGGGTACAGTTTTGAGCGCACACCCATTGAACTGATTAACTATCACGAGAAATGCCCGGTATAATATTATGTTACCGGCAACAAATCGTGGTGCAGCGCCTGTTGCGTCGCACACTTGTACGTTCCTATCGCTATGCGGCAAGCGGCAATTACAGCATCACTGTTTAATAGCGGCCAAAAATTTAGGAGATAAAGGCGAAACAAAAGAAGAAAAATAGTGCGTTAACATACCTGCTTCATTCACAAGGTATTTATTAAAATTCCAAACTGGTGCCTGATTATTCCATCCATTCCTGTTCGCATCACTCAACCATTGAAACACAGGATGCTGCACCTGAGATTTTACCACAACCGATTTTTGCATTAACTGAAATTGTACTCCGTAATGCAAGCTGCAAAAATTTTTAATATTGGCATCCGTATCCGGTTCCTGATTTTTAAAATCATTGGATGGAAATGCCAGGATGATCAACCGGTCTTTATAAGTTTCATATAATTTCTGTAACGCATTATACTGCGCCGTAAAACCGCAATTACTGGCAGTATTTACCAGTAATACTTTTTCCCCGTGTAAAGATGAAAAGTTGAAAACGGAGCCATCAGATTGAATGGCGTGCAAAGTGTAAAAATCTACCGGCGGTATCACTTGTTGTAAATTGACCAGATAATTTTTTTTATCCGGCATCCACTTACCTATTTGCATGGTAATGGGATATATCCATTTCAACAAACTTTGTTTTACTGTCATACTATATTTTAAAATGTACTAACAATGCAACACATCATTGATGGATGTTGTTCAAAAAAACGCATCATTTACCGAATCAGCCATTTAAAGAGTTTCAGCTTTCCTTTAAAAGGCGGGTATTTGATAGCCGGATCAAACCAAACCGGCGTTTGCATTACCGCTTTTTTATGACTGAAGGTATCAAAGGAATATTTTCCATGGTATAAGCCAATACCACTGGCACCCCTGCCGCCAAAAGGCAGGTTAGGATTGGTTAAATGCCAACTGGCATTATTAATGCAGGCACCACCTGATGGTATTTTTTGTATCCAATCTTCGGCATTTTTTTGGGATTGCGTAAACACATAAAACGCCAGCGGATTTGGGTTTGCGGAGATGATATTATCTACTTCTTCAGGTGTATGAAAGGGAATAACAGGTAAAACCGGGCCAAAAATTTCTTCTTTCATCACAGCCCCGTTTAAATCAGTAACAGCTAATAAACTTGGCGCTATATAAAGATTTTCTTTTTGAAAGGTGCCACCCTCTAATACCGTTCCCTGTTCCAAATAGCCCACTACTCTATTCCACTGTTTTTCATTAATCATTTTACCATAATCAGGACTACCGGCAACATCATCCCCAAAAAATTGTTGAATCACTTTTTTCAATTCCTGCACAAACGCATCATAGACAGATTGGTGTACCATAACATAATCTGGTGCCACGCACATTTGACCACAGTTGGAAAATTTAGTTACTGCAATCCGCTTTGCAGCAACAGCTATATTTGCATCTTTATCCACCAAACAAGGGCTTTTACCTCCCAATTCTAAGGTAACAGGTACTAAGTTTTCAGCAGCCATTTTATAAATAATTTTACCCACGGCTGTGCTGCCGGTATAAAAAATATAATCGAATGTAAATGAACGTATCAGAGCAGGTACCACAACAGCACCATCTCCCTGAATGCAAGCAATATAATTTTTAGAAAAAGTGGTATCAATTATTTTTTGTAACACATTTGCAGTTGCCTCCGCAAACTCACTCGGTTTTACCACCGCCACATTACCGGCAGCAATGGTGCCTACTAATGGACTTAATAATAATTGAACCGGATAGTTCCATGGCGCAATGATTAATACAACGCCCCAAGGTTCTGCATATAGTTTACTGGAAGAAGGCAGATTCGCTAAATTAGTACCAACAATTTTTGGCTTTATCCAATTTTTTAAATGGTGCAGAGCATGATTTATTTCAGCCACCACCATCCCAATTTCCGTAACCCAGGCTTCTTCCCTGCTTTTTTTTAAATCAGCTTCCAGCGCAGTATACAAGTCATTTTCAAATTGAAGAACGGCTGCTTTTAAATTCAGTAACTGCTGCTTTCTAAAAGCATAAGTTTTGGTAACCCCTGATTGAAAATTCGTTCTTAAATCATTGAGAAAAGACAAATCATTCGGCTGCATATCAATTAATTTCAAAGAAAAGATAAAGAAAATAACGCTACAAATAAAACCCAATCATTGATAGCACAAAAAGGGCCATTGCAAGTAATTGCAACAGGCCCTATCTAACAAAAACGACTACCACAAATTTTTAATTATTGAATAGTGTAAATGAAGCTGTTTGCACTTCATTACTGTTGGTACCAATCATCACTTCATATTTTCCGGGCTCAGTAACATATTTTAACTGGCTGTTATAAAACTTTAATACATCAATCGTTATCGGAAAGTCAACTGTTTTGGTTTCGCCCTTTTTTAAAAATATTTTTTGAAATCCTTTCAACATTTTAACCGGTCGGCTAATAGAAGCCACTTCATCACGCAGGTATAGTTGTACCACTTCCTCCCCATCATAATTACCGGTATTCGTAACATTTACTGATGCATGAATGGTTCTTCCATTTTTCAAATTAATGTCAGATAAAGTAACCGGGGAATAATGAAAACGTGTATAACTTAATCCAAAACCAAACGGAAACAGGGGTGCGTTAGGAATATCTAAATAGTCTGATTTAAATTTGGTTGGGCCACCTAAAACATAAGGCCTGCCTGTATTTAAGTGATTGTAATACACCGGAATTTGCCCTACACTATAAGGGAAAGAAGCGGTTAATTTCCCGGAAGGATTTTCATGGCCAAACAACACATCTGCAATACCATTGCCGGCTTCGGTGCCACCAAACCATACATCTACAATGGCTGTAGCCATTTGGCTTTCTTTTACCAACGTCATAGGCCTTCCGTTAAATAACACAATTACTACCGGCTTTCCGGTTTGCACCAGTGCATGCAATAGTTTTTGCTGACTTTCGGGTAACCCTATATCAGCCCTGCTGGATGATTCACCCGACATATCGGCAGCTTCACCTAATGCAGCCACCACCACATCTGCTTGCATAGCAGCGGCCACTGCTTCCTGAATCATGGCATCTGATGATGTAGGCCCCATTTCAATTTCAGGTCCAAATACATTTACTTTTTTATTGAAGAGGGTATCATCTGAAATATTAGCGCCTTTGGCATAAACAATTTTCACCTGTTGGCCGGCCACATTTTCCATTCCTTCCTTCAAAGTAACTGCATGATGCCAGTCACCGGAAACACTCCAGGTACCCAGCATATTTCTTCGGCTATCAGCCAAAGGACCAACCAAGGCAATGGTACCGGTATGTTGTAAAGGCAATACGCTATTGTTGTTTTTTAATAATACACAAGCTTTGGCAGCAGCTTTTCGGGAAAGTGCTATATGTTCGGGCGATAAAATAACAGATGCTCTGTTGGCTGAAACATTACGATATGGGTTGTTAAACAATCCTAATTTATATTTGGCTTCCAGCACTCTTCTACAGGCAGTATTAATATCATTCAAGGTTACTTTGCCTTCCTGTAATGATTTTTTTAAAGTGGTTAAAAAACCTTCTCCCACCATATCCATATCTAACCCTGCTTTTAACGCTAATGCAGCAACCTGTTGCAAATTTCCCAAACCATGTGCTTCCATTTCATTTACAGATGTATAATCGCTCACCACAAATCCATTAAATTGCCATTGCTTACGCAATAAATCGGTTAACAACCAACGGTTACTCGTTGCCGGAACATCATCAATTACATTAAACGAACTCATTACACTACCTGCACCGGCATCGATAGCAGCTTTATAAGGGGGTAAATATTCATTATACATTCTGATGCGGCTCATATCTACCGTATTATAATCACGGCCACCTTCAGCAGCACCGTATAATGCAAAATGCTTTACACAAGCCATAACGGTATTATCTTGCTGAAGATTATTGTTTTGATAACCACGCACCATGGCACCGGCAATAGCGCTGCCTAAAAAAGCATCTTCCCCTGCACCTTCCGCGATACGGCCCCAACGGGGATCGCGGCATATATCTACCATGGGCGAAAAGGCCCAACTCAATCCATCTGCAGTAGCTTCAATTGCTGCAGCACGGGCAGTTTGTTTAATTAAAGTGGTATCCCAACTACAAGCCAGGCCTAATGGAATAGGGAAAGTTGTTTTATGACCATGAATCACATCAGAACCAAAAATTAAGGGAATGTGTAACCTGGATTTTTCCACTGCCAGCCGCTGTGCCTGTAATACCTTATCGGCGCCAATTACACCAAATAAACCACCCACCTGTCCGTTTTTAATTTTGGTTTCTACATCAGTGCTTACTACGGCGCCGGTTGGAATACCTCCTCCGGGTGTCAGCAAATTCAACTGCCCAATTTTTTCTTCCAGCGTCATTTGCTGCATTAATTTTTCAATGAATTGGTGCATTTTAACCGAAGCAGGTAATTGCTGTGCTATTGCAGAATAATTGAACATCATCACAACAGCGAATAATAAAGACGTTTTTTTCATACTTTGTATTTTTGGGTAATGCAAATTTATTTTACAAGAACAGGTTTTGTTCTTTGCGATATTCCATTTTCATTCAAGGCTTCAATGGCAAAATAATAAGGCTTTTCTTTATCCATTCCTTTGTACCAATACTCATTTTGGTTATATACCATAATTGAATTGTAAAGCTTATCAGGCTGTGTTCCAAAATAAATATTATATGCATAGGCATTATTAACGGTTTGCCATTTCAGCCAGCCACTCCGCTTGTCTTTTTCTGTTCTCAAAACAATAAAGTTTTTAACAGAATCGGGAACACTACCCATTCCTTTTCCAAAAACACGCAATCCACTAATAGCAAATTTTCCCGTAGGCATATGTATGTTTTCTAATTTTATAAAACGGGTTTGCACCGGTGTTGGTAGTTCTACATAATCATGTGGTATATCAGATGTATTCAAAGATTTATCTACTAAAACAGTCCAATTCCTGCCATCTGCGGACTGATACAATTTATATTGATGGAAAGAGCCGGATTGTTTTCCTAAAAAACTACTGTCTACATTTTGATCGGCATAGTTGATTTGAATGGCATATACAGAATCCTGAGCGCCCAAATCTGTTTGAATCCATTCTCCTTTTTTGCCGGTAGCGGCACTCCAGTAGGTTTTAATATTTTCATCTACAGCATTATTCGGCTCAAACGCACCCAATGTTGAAGATACCTGAACAGGTTTGTTGTAATTCAGCAACATCCATCCCGTAAAGCCACTACCGTTTAAAGTAGCATGGTTACTGTTTTTAATTACATTGGGTAAATAATGTGGATAATCGCCAAATGAAGTGTTACAATATATCACATCATCTTCATCAAAACCGGCAGGCCATATTCCCAACCTTCTTTCAAAATTGTTTTTAACACTAATAACCATGGTTGAAACATGCCACCAGTTATTCCATGCATCCTGAAAAGTGCTGCCATGACCGGCACCATGGGCAAAACCTCCGGGTTTAAATGAAAGCGGATCAGATTGTGGCGTAAAAGGACCTAAAGGATGTTCACCCACAACCACACCATCAGCATAGCCACTAAATTCAGTACCCGGTGCGCCGTATTGTAAATAATATTTGTTATTGTGTTTTGTCATCCAGGCACCTTCAATAAATGGATCTAAAAAGGTATTGTCCATATACTCACCAAAACGTTGCCATCCATAACGCCAGGGTTCCAATAAATACATTTCTTTTCTGGAACCCATAGGTGCCAGATTATTCCTGTTTAATTCAATACCGTATAACGGATATCGGTTGCTGCTACCATTATACATGTACAATTTACCATCTGTATCTACAAAAAAATCGGGGTCCCATCCACCAATTGCAAAGGAATCAACCAAAGGTTTCCATTCATTTGCTTTAGGATTAGTGCTCATCCAAACAGAAAAATTTGAAGTATAAGTAGAGCCAAATACAATCATTGTATCGCTTAATACAGCAACAGCAGGAGCGCAAAGCTCATCATAGCCAGCATTCCAGGGACGCAAAAATTTACGGGAAACAAAATTCCAGTGTAACATATCAGTACTCCACCAATAACCCCACTGATTGGTAGAAAACAAATAATAATCATTCTTATAGCGAACAATTACCGGATCGGCAGTTGCACGGTGACGGCCGGCCTCACTAAAATTTGGAATGGGTGTATAACCATAATCAATATTAATAGGATTACAATAAGTTTTCTGTTGCCATTGCGCTTGTACGCCATGTACAAAGCACAATATTATCAAAAGCGAAAAAAATTTAACTTTCATTGTTTAATTATTTTTCTGTTGCAACCATGGGCTTTGGAAACCTAATTTTATTAACCCTCCCTGTACTTCTTTACAGCTCATGAATAATTTCCATAACAATCCGGTTCTATAATTTTCAATCATTACCACTATTGGGCCTTCATCAATTGCCAGATAGGAAGAAGCAAACCAGTTTTTTGATAAATTAAATGCATCTTTAAAACCATATTCACCCCAAAGTTTTGAGCCAAGACTATCATAAAAAAAACGCAATGCTTTCATTGAATATTCGGGCGTATAGGGAAAAGCAGACAAAGCTGCAGTTGGCGCAATGGTACCCGCATCATTTGTAGGTGAAAAAGCATTGTAACCATTGTAGGTATCGCAGGCGGTTAAGCCCCAGCAATTGGGCCCATAGCCTTTAAACTGCTTTGGATTAGCCAAACAATAGGCATGATTAATTAATGTATGATTGCGATTTTGTTCCCAATAATTAGCATAGTGGTCTTTTAAACCACGAGGGTCAAGCCCCAGAAATGAGTATTGAGAAAAAAATAATGGCCCACCACCATCAAAACCCAATGGCAGGGTAATACCATAAAACTGTTTACCATTTTTAAAAAAATCGCTTTGTACCCAGCCCTGATGATACACATCGGCAGAAACGGGATATCGGGTTCCAGATGCAGCCAGCACATAAGTAATTAAACATTCATTAAAACCACGTATCGGAAAATTCATGGCCCATCCATTGTTGGGGCTCCAGTGCCAATACAAAATTGTTTGTCCGCCTTTGGTGAACCAGTTCCATTCTATATCATTCCATAACCAATTAATACGGTTTCTGATTTCTGTTTCTACTGCATTATCATTTGTAAAATATTGCCTGGCACATAATAAACCCTGAAACAAATAAGCTGTTTCTACCAAATCAGCGCCATCATCTTTTCTACTGAAAGGAATGGTAACACCGGTTGTGCCATTCATCCAATGTGGAAATACACCATGATAGGAATTAGCTTTTGAAAGAAAGCGAATCATTTTCAGCAACCTTGCAGCAATGGTATCACGTGGTACCCATTTCCTGTCTGCTGCCACAATCATAGCCATTACGCCAAAACCGGTACCGCCGGTAGTTACCACTTCATCACCATAATCATAAGCCACATTGCTGCGTTCACGTGCCATACCACTAACGGGATGAGCAAAATTCCAGAAATATTTAAATGTTTGTTGTTGTACCAAATCTAACAGCGCACTGTCTGATAATCTTGAATTGCCTGCTTTATATTGAGCAAAGGATGCAGGCATTATAGCAATCATACACAACAAAATAAAACATAATTTTTTCATAAGAAATGTTTTTTCAATAATGCAATATTTCATTTACAGATAAGGTGCCGTAAAACCTAAATTACGCATACCATTTTGCACTTCCGGACAAGAAGTAAACAGGTTCCATAACAACCCCGATCTGTAATTTTCAATCATAATAATTTCAGGACCCTGATCAATAGCCAGATAACTGCTGGCAAACCAGATGTTGGTTAAGTTGAATGCATCGGTAAATCCATATTGCCCCCAAATTTTATCGCCTAATTTGTAATAGAAAAATCGGATAGCGGCCATAGATTCTGTTGGTGTATAGGGCAAAGAGGCAATAGCAGCAGTGGGACTAATTACACCCACATCATTAGTTGGGGAATGTGCTGAATAACCGGAAACATTATCATCGCTGGCGGTAAGCCCCCATACAGCGCTGCTGTACCCATTATAATGTGCAGGATTGGCCACACAATAAGCATAATTTATTTTTGCATGTGCTGTGTTTTGTATCATATAATTGGCATAAACATCATTCAACCCATTGGGATTAATACCGAGAAAAGAATAATGCGCAAAAAACAATGGGCCGCCTAATGCAGGTCCTAACGGTAATACATTTTCGTAATAGGTATTTCCGTTCTTCATACCTCCATTCGAAGCCCATCCATTGGTATATACAGCCTGATTAATGGAAGAGGTGGTTGAAGATGCTGCAAGCACATAAGTAATTAAAGCTTCATTCCATCCCTTAATCTGTATATTCATATTCCAGTTATAATTAGGGCTCCAGTGCCAGTAAAGCACCTGCTGATTATTTTGTGTAAACCAATTCCATTCTACTCCATTCCATAATTTGTTAATGTTGTTGCGCAAAGTGGTTTCCGTTGTACCAGCCCCATTAAAATATTGTCGGGCACACAATAAGCCCTGCATTAAATAAGCAGTTTCTACCAAATCAGCTCCATTGTCTTGCGTACTAAAAGGTACCGTTGCCCCAGTGGCGCCATTTATCCAATGCGCAAAGGCACCATGGTAACGCGTACAATTATTCATCAAAAACGAAACAATGGTATTGATTCTGTTCAGTCCGTCAGTTCTGGAAATAAATCCACGATTCACGCCAACCAGTATACTCATGATACCAAATCCGGTACCGCCTGTTGTTACCACATCGCCAGACGTATTTCTTTCTCTTGCCATACCACTTACCGGATGACCAAAATCCCAAAAATATTTAAAGGTTTGTTGTTGCACCAACGTAAGCAATGCAGTATCGGCAATTTGGGGAAATTTATCGGTTGAATCGATGGCTGTAATGAGTTTAACCGAAACCGGCGATTGTAAATTTCCTCCGGCTTTTGATTGTAATGCAGTTGATACAGTTAAAGTATATAACGTAATAGGGTTAATGTTATTAACAGGTTGTATTAAAACTGCACTATCATTATTTTGCAATGTAGTATTGATGGGTATTACTACACCACTGCCACCCACTAATTGAATACTGTTTGCCAATGAAGTGTTATTAATGGGGGCTGTAAATGAAAATAAAATGAAGGGAGTTGTATTTACATTGTAATAGGTAAATCCGCTGTATTGCCCATTTACCTTTAAACTGTTCAGGCTAAATGATGCCGGTGCAGGTGCAGGGCCTGGTAAAACAGTTGTATCTTTTTTCTTGCAACCGCTAAAAAAAACAAGCAGCATAAAAGCCATCCAACCGTTTTTAAAAAAAAGTTTCATAATAAAAGTAAAAAGTGCATCCTGCTGTACGCATGATTACCACAGGACACACTTTTTTATTTACAACAATGAAAAAATTATTTACCCAAATTTTGTAACTGATACAAAGCTTTTACATCTGCTGCAGCAATGGCTTTATTGTATATACGCACCTCATCCATAGCACCTGGCATATAACTGGCCCACCCCTGCGCACTACCTGCAGTACCCAATGAAGGTGTTGTATTAAACTGCATAGTACCAAAAATTAAAGCTGACGCATTTTGAAAAGTTAATGGACCATTTCCTGCTTTTACGGTAGTATTGATAGCGCTGCCATTTAAATAAGTAACAAATGTAGAAGTGGTAGCATCGTAAGTCAACACAATATGTGACCATTTATTCCAGATATTGCCTGCGGCAAAAGTACCCAACCATTGGTCGTTATCAGTTGTAGGATTCACCCAGTTTTCAATATGCGCTTTTAAATTTGCATTGGTAGGTGTACTGCCATTTTCAAAGAAAATATCAATATTGCCCCAAAAATCCTGCGTATTGGATAAGCAAACCAATCCAAAAGTACCATTTGTGTTTTGTGGTGAATTTACCCAAAATGAAATGGTAAAACTTTTTAAACCCACCACTGCACTGCTGGGTGTAGTAATAAAATAGCCGTTATTGGCACCTTGCAAGGCATTTCCCTTAATACCAGTTGTAAATGAAGTACCTACTCCGTTGCCATTTTTATTTGAAACACTGTCAATCAGCGAGTTTTCAAAGCCCCAATAGCCCACCAGATTAGAAGCTGCAATTTCTCTTGATGTTGTATAACCCCCAAATGTTTGGGCAGGTGCATAACTGGCAGGATCGAAGGATTTTTGGCAGGAAGTTATTCCAACGGCCAACAATAAAATTTCGGAAATATATGTTGAAAAATTATATTTTTTATTCCGTTTCATAATCAGAAGTTTAATTAATGAATAAAACAATTAGTATCCGGGATTTTGAACCAATACCCCGCCACTAATATCAATTTGGTTTTGAGGAATAGGCCATACTTCATTTTTACCGGCTTTCCAACCTAATGGGCCAAAAACAGTGGCTGCACGGCCCTGACGAATTACATCAAAATAACGATCAAACTCCATGGCCAGTTCAACCCTTCTTTCGTGCCAAATGGCATTACGAAGTGTAGCCTGATCGGTGGTAACAACCGGGGGTAAATCAACTGCAGGGTTAGCACTTTGTGCTCTGGCACGGGCTCTTACTTTTTCTAAAGAAGCCAATGCTGCTGCTGTGTTACCCAATTCATTATTCGCCTCAGCATTCATTAACAACACTTCAGCATAACGAATTACCCGAACATTTTGATCGGCACCCTGATTATCCACTAACGCTAATGCAAAGGGAACATAAGATTTCATGTTATACATGGAAGGAGCACCGGCTTGCGGCAACGGCACTACGTCACCATCCGGTGTAGTAGTACCGGCAAACATAATGGTTGCATTTAAACGCGGATCACCGGGCTCAAATTCATTCACCAAATTTTGGGTTGGTACATTAAAACCCCATCCTGCATTGGCATCTCGGTTACCCTGCACCTGTGAATACTGGCTATTAGAGAGTCCGCCATTGCCCGCAACATAATTGCACTGAATTTCAAAAATGGATTCTACATTATTCTCATTCGGAATTCTAAACAACTTATACGGACTAGGGAAAAGACTATAGGTACCCGATGCAATAATTTGATCGGTATATGTTTTTACATCACTCCATTTTTTCTGATACATGGCAACTTTGGCGTGCAAAGCTAATGCTGCACCTTTGGTAGCACGGCCAATATCGGCAGGGCCATAAGTAGCGGGTAAAACGCCGGCAGCATCTGTTAAATCCTGTTCAATGGCAGTATACACATCAGCAGGTTTACTTTGTACAGGGTTTAATTCAGCAGGTTTTGACGGCACATGTAAAATGAGTGGAATATTTCCGAAAGCGCGTACCAATCTAAAATAAGAATAAGCCCTTACAAATTTTGCTTCTGCCAAATACCGTGCTTTTAAAGTTGCATCCATATTAATATTGGGCACATTATCAAGCACCTGATTACATAAATTAATATTCTGATACTGGCCTGTCCAAAAACCATCTAACTGGCCATCAGTAGCTGTTACAGTAAAATTATCGTAAGCGTTAATGAAAGTAGCATCGCTGGGCACACTGCCTTTTGCTGCATCATCAGATCCTACGCTTTCTACACAAATAGGGGCAAAAGCCACATTATTCCAACTACGTAAATTTCCATAAATGGCGTTTACTGCATTAGCTGCATCGGTAGCGGTTTTCCAAATTTGTGTAGCGGGTTGCTGACCCTGAACGGGTACTTCCAAAAAATTTTTTGAGCAACCGGAAACAATCACTGCCATCGACAAACATAATATTGCCGGCTTTACCACCCGGGTGACCAATTTTATTTTCAATATATTTTTCATAATAATATGCTTTAATAAGTTTAGAAAGAAAGATTTACACCAAAGTTGTAAATAGCAGATAACGGATAGGTATTGTTGTCGATACCAATATTACCCGGGCTACCACCCACTTCAGGAGAGAAACCTTTGTAGCTAAAGAAATTAAATGCATTTTGCGCATTTACATATAGCCGAAGTGTTTGGATACCTAAATGTTGTAAACGGGCATTCGGTAAAGTATAACCCAATTGCATATTTCTAATTCTGAAATAGCTGCCACTTTCTACATACCATGAATTGGGCCAGTAATTATTACCACCGCCAATATTTACAGAAGGGTAACTGTTAGAAGTATTTACACCATGCCAGCGGTTATTGTAAAAATCCTGTGTCCAGTTTTCAGCACCATAACGCAAACCCTTATTGGCATTGTACACATCTACACCTGCTACTCCCTGAAAATCAACCGACAAATCAAATTGTTTGTAAACAAAATTGGTACTGATACCATAAATGTATTTTGGATTTGGGTTGCCCAATACTACTCTGTCGTTAGCAGATATGGGTCCTACGCCTGTTGTGCTGGCATATTTAAAATCGCCCGGTTGAGCATTGGGTTGAAATAAGTTACCGGATTTGTCTTTGTAATTCGCTACATCTGCAGCAGTTTGAAAAATGCCCACTACTCTGTATCCATAAAATACCCCAATAGGTTGGCCTACTGTTGTTAACGTAGTAAACTGACCACCGGTAGCACCGGAACCACCATCATAAATTTTTTGCCCGCCTGCACTGTTACTTAAAAATTTATTTTCATTATAAGAAACATTACCATTAATAGAGTAACTGAAATCTTTGTTTACATTATCATGCCAGTTCAACGATAATTCAAAACCCTGATTTTGTGCATCACCCACATTAGTTGTAATAAATTGGTTGGCCAATCCTGCAGAGCCCGGCAAATAAACATTCATAATAATATCCTGTGTTTTTTTATTGTACACATCTGCCTCAATAGTTAAGCGACTATTTAGAACAGAGGCTTCCAGGCCAATATCTGTTCCAACACTCTTTTCCCATTTTAATGGTGGTGGAGGAATGGATGCAACACTTACACCCTGCGAAACGGTACCACTATTGCCATAAATTACACTGTATGCGCCGCCTGAAACGGTTTGTTGTGTACTCACAAATGTGGGTACACCTGCATTGCCCACTTTACCCCAACTAGCCTTTAATTTCAGCGAATTAAATATGTGTTGATTGCGCATAAAATTTTCCTGAGAAACAATCCATGCAGCACCTATAGATGGGAAATATCCCCATCTTTCACTTCCGGTAAATTTAGAAGAACCATCTGCACGCATGGTAGCATTCAACATGTATTTATTTTTAAACGCATAATTGATTCTTCCAAAATAAGAGGAGATGGTAGATTGTAATGGATATTGCTGGTTATAACTATTATCCACATCATTTACATAGGGGTTATTACCCAAACCCAAAAACCAGTTACCGGAATTAACATTCGGAACATTTTGTGCAGATGCTGAAATAAAATTATAATTATTCCATTCCGCATGCTGACCGGCTAAAATAGTTACCCGATGATTGGTAGCAAATGTGTTGGAATAAGTAATGGTATTTTCTGCGATCCACGATCTGTTTTCACCTCGGGAAACACCCAGGTTACTAACAGAATTTTGTTGCGTAGAGGTAGCTTTATAAACAGGCACATAATTTTTAGATTCATTATCGCCATATACCCCGCTAATGGTTGTTTTAAAATCAAAGTGACTGGCAAAGCGAATATCTACATAAGCATTACCGGTAAAGTTGTATCCTCTGCTATATGAATTATTATAATCTAATGTTGCCTGCGGATTGCTAACTGCAGAACCCAATCCATAATAACCCGGATCGCCATAAGTAACACCATCGGCAAATTTTACAGGTAAAACAGGAGGAGCAGCATACAATGCATGCCAAATTCCACCTGGTGCATTGTGCGAATTATTAAAATTGCCAATTACAGTGTAGCCTGCTTTAATGTTTTTAGAAACTTGTATATCATTGCTCAGATTGGCAGTATAACGGGTATAGTCGTTTGTTTTTAAAATACCTTGTTGAGTTAAATAACCCAAAGAAAAATTATAGGTGTTTTTATCAGAACCACCGGTTACCGATACCTGATGATTGGTAATGATGGCATTGCGTAAAACCTGATCAAACCAATTGGTACCTGTGCCAAATTTCGAAGAATCTAAGAAGTTGGTAGCCCCTGTCATTCTGCCCAATTCATTAAATAAAACAGCATATTGATGAGCATCGGCCATTTTTACCTGATTGGTAGCTTTTTGATAACCCACATAACCTGTATAATTAACTACCGGCTTTCTATTAGCACCCGTTCCTTTTTTAGTTGTAATAATTACAACACCATTGGCCCCTTTAATACCGTATATAGCTTCGCTGGAGGCATCTTTTAAAATACTGATAGATTGAATATCGGCGGGGTTTAAAAAATTAACGTCATTTAACCAAACACCATCTACCACATATAACGGGCCGGTATTTGACCAATAAGTACCTAGGCCTCTAATGTTGATTTGTGGTGCACTACCCGGTGCGCCAGAGTTGGTAATTTGCACACCGGCTACCTTACCCTGTAATGCACTAATGGGGTTAACAGAAGCCTGTTTTGAAATTTCAGAACCTTGAATGGTAGCAATTGAACCCGTAACATCCTGTTTACGTTGGGTACCATATCCCACTACTACTACCTGATCTAACTGTTTCTCGGAAGCAACCAATGATATATTAATCACATTCTGGTTATTTACTTTTACTTCCTGTGTGGTATAGCCAATATAGGAAACAATTAAAACCGCATTAGGCGCAACATTCAATGAGTAATTACCATTATTATCGGTAACCGTACCTTTTGATGTACCCTGAATGGAAATACTTACGCCGCTTAACGGTTCTCCTTTTTCGTTTACTATTTTTCCCGTTATTTTAATATCCTGTTCATCTGGATTAACAGAACGAATGGCAATTAAATTATTGCTTAAAATTTTATAGGTTAAACTGGTGCCGGAAAATAATTGGTCAAGCACAGTTTCAATGGCCGCATTGTTAACGTTGAGGTTTACCTTTTCCTTCAGGTCTTTCAAGCGGCTGTTGAATAAAAATCTGTATCCGCCCTGCTGCTCAATATTTCCCAGCACCTTGGCTATTTCTGTTTTATTCATTTTTACAGAAACCGTTTGCGCATGGGTACCGGCAGTGGCATTAAAAATGCAAAAAATACTAAGTAGTAGTGTTAGTTTCATATAAATTAATGGCTTTAAGGGAAGACGCAACTTCCCTGCAACAGCAATCGATTTTTTCATACATTAGTGTTTGAATAAGTGAATAATGCTAAGAACCTGCTATTCATAGCAAGCATTCTGGTGTTTTTCCGGCGGGGAATGTTGCAGCATTTCCCGCTTTTTTTTGAATATAGTTGTTGATTTAACCGGAGTTGAGGATGGGCATAGGCAGTCGTTTTAAAATTTGAATTAATAAATGGTAACCGTTTTATCTTTTATTTCATAATGAAAATTGGTAGAAAATTTTAACGCATCAAGCGCTTGAGTTAGCGTTTCATTTACAAAAGAACCGTTTAGCCTTATATTTTTATATCTGTCATTTTTAAACACAAATTGTACATCGTACCAACGTTCTAACTGGTGCGCTACTTCATCAAAGCTTTCATCTATAAAACACAATCGGTTTTTAGTCCATGCAGTTTCAATTTTTAATGAATCATCCTGTTGTAGCGGTGTTAAGTTTTTAATGGCAACAAGATTATCATCTAAGTTTTTCAAAACAGGTTGTATGTTTTTCTGCGCATTTACAGAATCAGGCACATTCAACACTACTAATTTTTCATTGGGTTTCAGAAAGTACTTTTCATCCGGGCGACTATGCAAAGTAACCTGCACCAAACCCCTTACCAGACTGGTTTCTACGGTTTTATCATTCGGATATGAACGTACATTGAATAAGGTACCTAATACCCTTACATCAATCAGTTTGGTATGGATGATAAAGGGTTTCGCAGCATTTTTTGCAACATCAAAAAATGCTTCACCGGTCAAATAAACTTCACGTTGTACATTTCCAAAACTTTTATAATACCATAATTTACTATCGGCATTGAGCCAAACGGTAGAACCATCTGGTAATATAATTTTTGTTTTAGATGCATTTTTTGTAACAATTTCATTAGGTATTTCTACTGTTTTAACGGCAGGTTGTGGAATGGGCTGCTGCTTGTTTTCTGAAAAACGCCACCAACCTGCAATAAGCAATATCAAAATAAATGAGAACACACCGGCTGTCATGTATTTATTGATACGTTGTTTGCTATGAAGTGGTTGTGCAGAATGAATAACAGTTGAATCTCTCTGATGGGCAGTTCCCATTGTTATACCCTGCTCCTGCATACGTTGCAGGTGCAATAAGAAAGTGGCATCTAAAAATTCCATATCCACATCCGGATATGTTTGCCAGTTTTCTTCAAGAATGGCAGCAACTGCAGCATTGACTTCATCTTGTTTTAAAAGACCAGCCAATTCTTCCAATTCAGCTTCCGTAGCTTCTTTGGTAAACTTGCGTGCCAATAATTGCCATATTCTGTCATTTTTCTCCATAGTTCTGTATCAATAAGAGTATTCAAAAAAGAAAATCCCCTAAAGGGGGATCATTATTTTTTTTGTTTGCGGGAAATAGAAAGCCGTTCTGCCAGCTTTCGAAGTGCAATAGCCAATTGATGATCAATTGTTTTTACACTGATTTGAAGTATACTGGCAATTTCCCGATATTTCAACTGATCTTCTTTGGCCAGTTTATAAATGAGTTTACATTGTGGTGGTAATTGTTGAATGGCTTCTTTTAATTGTTGCGCTGTTTCTGAAAGCTGAAGGGTTTCATCCGGTTGAATGTATTCAGAAATCAATTCTACCTTCAACTCATGAATGGGTTGGTATCGAAATGTTTTTTTCTCCTGCTGTAATTTTTTTAACGCACCATTTCTAACACTCACGAACAGGTAAAGTCTTAAATTCTCTATTTCAAGTAAGGTTGCCCTGCGTTTCCAAATTTCAATTAATACATCTGAAACAACCTCTTCAGCTAATTGTCTTGATTGCAAAATAGCATAGGCATGATTTTGAAGAGAGGGGAAGACACAAAAAAATAATTTCTTGTAAGCAGTCTCATCTTCATAAGAGGCTATTTGGTACTGCAATTCAGCAATATTACAATTGAATATACTATTGTTAGCAGCCAATTTCAGCAGATTTTCACTCAAAGTTATTCATTCATTTAGAATTGCCGCCAATATTTTTTGCGTAATACGTTATGGGAATTTACCATAAAACTTAATTAGAATTGTGCTGCACAGTTGCCATCATAAATACATTATTCTTTCTGTTTTCATCCGGTAACAGCTTTTTGGGATCAATAACAATGCTTTTTACGGGGCTGCTGGTAGCAAGATGTACCGTTCTGTGATTGCCTTGCAACCAGGTTTCTACCGGTAACTGCAATTGCATTTTTGCGCCATTGGTGTATTTAACTTCCAAGGGTATTGGCATTACCATGGATTGCAAATTTATAAGAGTAACATCTATACCATCAGCCGGGTTTTGATTTGTATACACAACATTTTCAATGGATTGATCGAGCGATTGATTGTCAAAAAACCACTCCCGCCAAAACCACGATAAATCTTCGCCACCCTGATTATTCATGGTGTTGAAAAAGTCGAATGGTGCAGGGTGCCGATAAGCCCATTGCTGAATGTAGTGCTTAAAAGCTGCATCAAATCTATCAGGGCCCAGAATTACTTCACGCAATAAAACCAACCCGTACGCCGGTTTAAAATATACCATAGGATGTCGATATTTTTCGGGAATACCATCTGCCCTGGTCATCATTACCGGAGCATGCGGATCAGATAAATAAGGCACTATTTCATCTGCAGGATTACCTCCATCCGGTGCATACTCGCCATCTCTTTTAGGAGCATATTCGCCATGGTTAAACACATCAGATGCATACACATCAATAAATGTGTTAAAGCCTTCATCCATCCAGGGATACCTGCGTTCATCAGATCCTACAATCATGGGGAACCAGTTGTGCCCAATTTCATGCGCAGTTACCCAGTATAATTCTTTTCCTTTATCGGTAATGCCATCAAATACAATTCCCGGATATTCCATTCCACCGGCAATGCCTGCCTCGTTAATGGCTACCGGATAGGGATATTCAAACCATTTTTCAGAAAAATATTCAATTGATTTTTTTAAGTATTCAGTTGCCCTGCCCCATGCGCTATCCCCTATACTTTCGACCGGATAAACCGACATGGCCATACAATTTTTACCACTTGGTAAATTTACTTTTGATGCATCCCATATATATGCTTTTGATGCACCAAACGCCACATCTCGTGTATTAAACATTTTAAAATGCCAGGTTTTATTTCCCTTTAAAGCAGGCTGTTGTTGCACTTCAGCAAGTGTTCTAATCCATACGGTTTGGTTACTTTTTGCAGCTTCGGCAAGCCTATTCAGTTGCAAAGGAGTTAATACCTCTTCCGGATTTTGCAATTCGCCACTACCGGCCACAATCATTCCTGCAGGTAATGTAATGGTGTAATCGTAATCGCCATAATCACAATAAAATTCTCCGCTACCTAAAAATGGCAAAGTACTCCATCCCTCCAAATCATCGTATACACACATTCTTGGGTACCATTGTGCTATCTCAAAAATTTTACCATATTGCGTAGCAACATAATCGGTTCTACCGCCAAATGCACCTGGAATCTGATATTGATATTGAATATGAATGAAAATTTTACCATTTTTTGCTGCCAGCGCTTTTGATAATTGTATCTGCATACGGGTATCATTCACCAAATAGTTTACCTGCTGCAATTTTCCATTCTCTTCAATTTGCACAGATGCAATTTGAAAACCATTTGTAGATTCATTTCGGATACGATTGGTATAATATTGAGAACGGGCATTGGGTAAATAGGTATTTTGGTCCAATTGCAACCACAAAATATTTAACGCATCGGGACTGTTATTGGTATAGGTAATTGTTTCAGAAGCAGTGAGTATATTCTGCACAGTATCTAAAGTTGCATGTATTTTATAATCGCTTCTATTTTGCCAATAATCTGCTAACGGAGCGCCATTAGCAGAACGGTATACACTTCCGTTACCTTGATAACTGAGTGGCGCAAATACCTGCCAATTGCCGTTTAATGAGCTTTTTTGCTGTATATTTTGTGCCTGCACCCTTGAAAAAGTCATTAACCATACCATTCCTAAAAAAACATAACTACTTTTCATTGTACAATATTTAACGATTAGATGTTGAAGGCTGCTGGATCAATATTTTAAAAATTACAGCATCAAAGCCCACCTTCATTCAAAAATTGAAATTAAGCAGATTGTATTAACTATGCTCCGAAAATTATGCAACAACTAATTTTGAATTTAAAATTAAAATGGGTACTATTCTATTATCCGGGATATGCGAAAAACCAATAGAACACTGAATTTACAAATTTACCCTGCATCTATTAACTTTGCAGCATAACCAATTAGAATGACAATACACCACGAAGGTTACCGTACTATAGGCATTGCCAGTTTGCTGTTCGGGCTCATCAATGTTTTATCATTTGCATTTTTAAGCGGCGCGGTACTATGGCTGTCCATTGCCATTTTTATCATTACTCTAATTTTGTTATTATTTATTATTTCATTTTTCAGGATACCGCATCGCACATTAACCATACAGGACAATGCCATTGTTTGTCCGGCAGACGGGAAAGTTGTGGTGATTGAGGAAATAACAGATACTGAATATTTTAAAGATAAACGTATTCAGGTAAGCATTTTTATGAGCCCTGCCAACGTTCATGTAAACAGAAACCCAATGAGTGGTGAAATTGTTTACAACCAATATCACAAAGGAAAGTATCTGGTAGCCTGGCACCCGAAAAGCTCTACTGAAAATGAACGTTGGAGTGTGGTAGTTAGAAATGGTTATGGTGAAGTATTATACAAACAAATTGCCGGAGCTTTAGCCAAACGCATTTGTAATTATACAAAAGTGGGCGATAAAGTGCAACAGAGTGCTGAATATGGTTTTATTAAATTTGGCAGCCGGGTAGATGTTATATTGCCTTTACATACCAATATTAAAGTAAAACTTAACCAACAAGTACAGGGCGGAGTAACCGTTTTAGCCACCTGGACTTTTAATATTTAACATTTGTGGCAGTACAAATAATTAAAATTTCCTTAACTTTAATTCAAACAAATCATCAACACATGAAAAAATTTGCAACTGCAGGAATACTGGTTCTGCTATTGGCAGGAACCGTAATTGCTCAGGATGGTGGAAAAAAGAAATGCAATAATAAAGATTGTAAAGACTGTTCTAAAAAAGAGTGCAAAAAAATTTGCAAAAAGGATTGTTGCAAAAAGTCCGGAACTACCGCCATGTATAAATAAGAAATATTTTGATTCCCATAAAAAACCGGCTGCCCATTCAAACATGAGTAGCCGGTTTTTAATTTCCTAAAATTATAAAATATTTTCCAATTGCTGTAAATGACTTACTGCATAAGTGGCCTGAATATGTGGCTCTATGCCCAAATGATTTACAAAAATACTATCCATACCCACATTCACTGCACCCTGAATATCAGCATCTAAATTATCGCCAATCATAATACTGTTTTCTGCAACTGCACCGGCTTGTTCCATTGCAAATAAAAAAATTTCTTTATTGGGCTTTAAGCTATTGGAAACCTCAGAAGTAATTACTTTTTTAAAATAACCCTGCAAGCCGGCATTGTATAATTTTTTGTGTTGAACAGCTTCAAAGCCATTGGTAATGAGGTGTAACTGATAGCCTTTTTGTGTAAGGTAAATGAGTATTTCATTCGTGTAGGGAAAAACTGCATTCTTGAATGGCAATCTTTCTAAAAAATCAACAGCCATTTGCCGGGAAAGTGGCTCATCTGCAATTTTAAAATCTAATAAAGCAAGCCACATTCTTTTCCAACGCAATTCATCCTGTTTAATAAACCCTTTGGTATATCTATCCCATAAACGTTCGTTATGATAACTGTAGCGTTCAAAAAAATGGTTGAATGAATCAATACCTTTGTCTGACAACTGATGCAGCGCATATAAATCCTGCAGTGTAGCTTTTGCATTGGCTTCAAAGTCCCATAACGTATGGTCAAGATCAAAAAATATATGTTGATATTTCATATTATTTATTCTGAATAATGTGCGATATTTGAGAACAAATGTAACAGAATTTATTACCAATTAACCAGCAATACCATGAATATCATTATTACCGGCGCTTCAAAAGGAATGGGAAAAGCGATTGCAGGAAAATTTGCCGAGCAGGGGTATACCTTATTGTTATGTGCCAGAAATGCAGTAACACTTGAGGCAACAGCAGATGAATTGCAACAAAAATACCCGCAATCAACTATTCATTTCAGGGCAACGGATATGTCTGATTACAATGAAGTAGCTGCTTTTGGTGATTGGTGCCTGGGTATTGGCGCACCGGATATTCTGGTAAATAATACCGGCCAATATAAGCCCGGCTCTATTTTAACTGAACCGGAAGGTACCCTGATGGATTTAATGCAGGTAAATCTTTTTAGCGCTTATCATTTAACCAGAATCATTGCCCCTGCAATGATATCAGAAAAAAAAGGACATATTTTTAATATTTGTTCAATTGCATCATTAAATGCCTATCCTAACGGAGGAGCATATAGCATTAGTAAATTTGCTTTATTGGGATTCAGTAAAAATTTACGTGAAGAGTTAAAACCGCATCATGTAAAAGTAACGGCTGTAATGCCCGGCGCTGTATATACCGAAAGCTGGTATGGCAGTGGAATTGACCCACAACGCATTATGGAAGTAAAGGATATTGCCAATTTAATATTTTCAGCAGCAAACTTATCACCGCAAGCCTGTGTAGAAGACATCATCATCAGGCCACAATTGGGCGATTTATAAAAAAGGCCGAAATACATTTCAGTATTCCGGCCCCGATTCATTTCATTCAATTTCCTTTATTTCAGGTTAATATCAAAGTGTACCAATTGTACAAATTCTTCAATACGCTCAGTAATATCGTTTGCTGAAATTTCACGAAGTTTGGCAGTGCCAAATTTTTCTACGCAAAAACTGGCCAATGCCGAACCAATAATAATTGCCGTTTTCATATTTTCAAATGAAATATCTTTTGTTTTGGCTAAGTGACCAATAAAGCCACCAGCAAAAGTATCGCCGGCACCGGTTGGGTCAAACACTTCCTCTAACGGCAATGCAGGAGCAAAGAAAACTTTGTTATCATGAAACAACAATGCACCATGTTCGCCTTTTTTAATCACTAAAAATTTAGGGCCCATTCTTAAAATGGTGGCTGCAGCTTTTACTAAAGAATATTGACCGCTTAACTGTCGGGCTTCACTATCATTTACCATCAAAACATCTACCATAGCAATGGTTTTTTCCAGCTCTTCCGGCATGGTATCCATCCAAAAATTCATGGTATCCATTACAATGAGTTTTGGCCGTTGGCGTAATTGTTCAATTACACTGCGCTGAACAGATGGTACCAAATTTCCTAACATTAAAAATTCGCAATCCTGATAACTTTTGGGCACTTTGGGTTCAAAATTGGCGAGTACATTTAATTCGGTAATTAATGTATCGCGGCTGTTCATATCCATATGATAACGGCCACTCCAAAAAAAAGATTTTTCCTCTTTTTTAATTTGCACCCCTTCTAAATCAACGCCTCTTGCTTTCAAAGCACTCAATTCCTCTGCCGGAAAATCGCCCCCCACTATAGAAATTTGTTTAACCGGTGTAAAATTAGTGGCACACCAGGCTATATAAGTGGCAGCACCTCCTACTATTTTATCGCTTTTTCCAAAAGGCGTTTCAATGGCATCAAAAGCCATAGAACCGACAACAACTAATGACATAATAAAAAAATTTGATTATCGGGGAGCGAAACTATACAAAATGCAGCAGATATGCCTAATTTTTTACAGCTACAGCATTCAATTAATTTTAATATTCATTCATTGTGCAGCATAATTGAATGCGTACAACCTATTCCAATACCGGACTTAGCCATTTTTCTGCTTCTTCCAACGGCCAGTTTTTACGTTGTGCATAATCTTCCAACTGATCGCGCTGAATTTTGCCAATACCAAAATACTGGCTTTGCGGATGCGAAAAATACCAGCCACAAACTGCTGCTCCCGGATACATTGCCAGTGATTCGGTTAATTGTATGCCGGTTGTTTCAGTAGCATTGAGCAAAGCAAACAACTTATATTTTTCGGTATGGTCGGGGCAGGCAGGATAACCCGGTGCCGGGCGAATACCCTGGTATTTTTCATGAATTAAATCATCATTGCTCAGCTGTTCATTAGAAGCATAACCCCAATAGTTGGTTCTAACTTTATAATGCAAACATTCTGCAAAAGCTTCAGCCAGTCTGTCGGCCAATGCCTGTAACATGATCTTATTATAATCATCGTATTGCTGCTCAAACTTTTTAATATGTTTTTCAATACCATGAATGGCAACGGCAAATGCACCTATATAATCATTTGCTTCATTGATTGAATTGGCAGGTTTTACGAAGTCGGCCAATGATAAGTTGGGCTGATCGGCAGCTTTTTTTACCTGTTGACGCAAGCATTCTAACCGGTAGGTTTCATTACCATGCTGCACCAACAGGGTATCGTTATGGCTACCGGCTTTATAAAACCCAATGGTGCCTTTTGCTGTAAGCCATTTTTCCTGAATAATTTTATCTAATAAGGCATTGGCATCTTTATACAATTTTGAAGCTTCTACGCCCACCACTTCATCGGTTAAAATATCCGGAAAGTTTCCGTGCATTTCCCATGCGATAAAAAAGGGTTTCCAATCAATAAAAGGCCTTAATTCATTTAAAGGAAAATCATCAAAAACTTTATTGCCTATAAATTTTGGAGTAATAGCAGTATAATTGTTCCAATCTATTTTGGTTTTATGTGTCAGCGCTTCCTGATAGCTGATGTATTGTTTTACGGGCTTTTTATTTAAGAATGATTCACGTAATTTATGGTACTCAGCAGCAGTTTGTTGTAAAAAAGCATCTTTTTGTTCTGCACTTAATAAAGCGCCTGCTACTGTTACACTTCTGGAAGCATCTAACACATGCACTACGCCATTTGGATATTCCTGTGCAATTTTAACGGCAGTATGTATGCGTGAAGTAGTGGCACCTCCAATCAGCAATGGCTGCTGCATATTGCGGCGTTTCATTTCTTTGGCTACATGCACCATTTCATCGAGTGAAGGAGTGATTAATCCACTCAAACCAATAATATCTACCTTTTCTTTAATAGCGGTATCTAAAATTTTATCGGTGGGCACCATCACGCCTAAGTCAATTACATCATAACCATTACAGCCCAATACCACACCTACAATATTTTTACCAATATCGTGTACATCACCTTTTACAGTGGCCAGCAATATTTTTGCCGCACCTGCTGCTTCTGTATTTTCGGTGCCTGCTGCCAAATGTGCCTGTTTACGAACTTCCTTCTCCGCTTCAATATAAGGCGTTAATATGGCCACACTTTTTTTCATTACTCTGGCACTTTTAACCACCTGTGGTAAAAACATTTTACCGGCGCCAAATAAATCGCCCACTACATTCATGCCATCCATTAAAGGGCCTTCAATTACATCTAAAGGCTGCGAATATTGTAAGCGAGCCTCTTCAGTATCTACATCAATATAATCGGTAATGCCGTTTACAAGTGCATGTTTC
This sequence comes from Hydrotalea lipotrueae, assembly GCF_019249625.1. Taxonomy (NCBI): domain Bacteria; kingdom Pseudomonadati; phylum Bacteroidota; class Chitinophagia; order Chitinophagales; family Chitinophagaceae; genus Hydrotalea; species Hydrotalea lipotrueae. The sequence continues at coordinate 55,415 of NZ_JAESDL010000022.1, forward strand.
AGGCGTTCTTCAACAGGGGCATTGCGCCAGGCTTCATCTTTAACAATTGTTTTCCCTTTACTTTTTACAGTTTCGGCATAAGCAATCAAGGCTTCGGTAGCCTGGTTGTTGTCATTATTCCGGTTCAGTACCACATCTTCACATAACTGTCTTAATGTAGGTTCAATTTCATCGTACACAGCTAATTGCCCTGCATTGACGATACCCATATCCATACCTGCCTGAATAGCATAATACAGGAATACGGCATGTATGGCTTCGCGTACTACATCATTACCTCTAAAAGAAAATGACACATTAGATACACCGCCACTCACCTTAGCCATTGGCATCAGTTGTTTTATTTGCCGGGTAGCTTCTATAAAATCTACTGCATAATTATTGTGTTCCTCAATACCGGTAGCAATGGCGAAAATATTTGGATCGAAAATGATATCCTGAGGCTGGTAATGCACTTTTTCTGTAAGAATTTGATAACCACGTTTACAAATTTCTACTTTGCGTTGCAGGGTATCGGCCTGGCCTGCTTCATCAAAAGCCATGACCACCACTGCTGCACCAAATGATTTACAAATGATGGCCTGTTCAATAAATTTTTCTTCTCCCTCTTTCAGGGAGATAGAATTGACGATGCATTTTCCCTGTACACATTTTAAGCCTGCTTCAATAATTGCAAACTTAGATGAATCGATCATGATGGGAATTTTGGCAATATCGGGTTCTGCCTGTAACAGGTTTAAAAATGTTGTCATGGCTAATACGCCATCTAACATGGCATCATCCATATTTACATCCAACACCTGCGCACCATTTTCAACCTGTTGCCGGGCAACAGAAAGCGCTTCTTCAAATTTATTTTCGCGAATAAGCCGGGCAAATTTTTTTGAACCGGTTACATTGGTACGCTCTCCAATATTCACAAAATTGGTTTCGGGTCGCACCACTAAGGGTTCCAGTCCTGCTAAACGCAAATAAGGATGTATTACAATTAGCTCACTCATAACAATAATTTACACTTAGTATAGGATTATACAATTTCATTTTCAACAACAGGTAACGGCCTCGGCTTTATATTTTTTACATTATTGGCAATATGTTTTATGTGTTCAGGCGTGGTACCACAGCAACCTCCAACAATGTTTACATAGCCCTGTTTTGCCCATTCTTCAATAAAATGTGCCGTTTCGTGAGGTTGTTCATCGTATTCGCCCATGGCATTAGGCAAGCCGGCATTGGGATAGGCAGAGGTGTATGCGGCAGCAATTTGCGATAACTCTTCAATATGGCTGCGCATTTCTGCTGCACCCAATGCACAATTTAAACCAACACTTAAGGGTTGTGCATGCATAACAGAGGTATAAAACGCCTCGAGTGTTTGTCCGCTTAAAGTGCGCCCACTGGCATCGGTAATGGTACCGCTGATCATAATGGGCAGTTCCGGTTGCTGATGGTCGCGAAAATATTTTTTAATGGCAAATATGGCCGCTTTAGCATTCAGGGTATCGAAAATGGTTTCAATCAGCAATACATCTACGCCGCCATGTACCAAACCTTTTACCTGTTCGTAGTAGGCTTGCATTACCTCATCAAAGGTAACAGCACGAAAACCTGGATTATTGACATCGGGCGAAAGGCTGAGTGTTTTGTTCAGCGGCCCCATGGCACCGGCAACAAAGCGCGGTTTATCGGGATTTTTGGCGGTAAACTCATTGGCTACAGAGCGGGCACATTTTGCGGCTGCAACATTCAGTTCATAAGCCAGCGCTTCCATTTTATAATCCGCCATGGCAATGGCCGTACTGCTGAACGTATTGGTTTCAATAATATCTGCACCGGCTTCCAGGTATTGGCGGTGTATATTTTTAATAATCTCGGGTTGGGTAATACACAACAAATCATTATTTCCCTTAACATCTACCGGCCAGTCTTTAAATCTTTCGCCCCGGTAATCGGCCTCCTGTAATTGATGCCGTTGTATCATAGTACCCATGGCTCCATCGATGATTAATATGCGTTCCTGTAAACATTCTTTAATTGATTTCATTTTTGTATCTGTTTTTTTTTGATACCCGGATAAATATTGTTATAAAGTTTTGCGTGCTGTGCACATGCCATTTTATAACAAACTTTACTTCGATGGTGGAATGTTTGTTGCGGAGCGGTTTGGCTGAGCAGTGTTTTGAACGATGCAGTGTGCGACGCAACGGCAGTTCAATAGCCTTACTGCAGCCGGTAACATAAAAATTTTGAACTGTTGAACGATTGAGTTACTGTGAAGAAAATGCAGCAGCTTTTACCGTTTATTAGTTCAATTTGCACAGGCCGAACAATAAACAAATCCACCTGAAGTGCTGCAAAGTTAAGGTAAGTAAGCGGGAAAAAATACAAACAAATGTTAGTAGCAATAGATTATTGACAGGTGCAATTGAATTGAATGGCTACTTTTTTGGCTACCCTGTCGGCATGAATGTTAAAATCGCTCAAAACCAATATAAACCTGGCTTTGGCAATAATTTTATTGTCTGCCACTTCTATGGTACCGGGAACGGTGATGGGTTTTGTAATGCCATGCAGCGTTAAATTACCCTGTACGGTAACAGGATATATTCCGTTTTTCGAAAAATTAACGGATTGGATATTGGTGATATTGCCTTTATAATCGGAACGCGGATAGGTATTGCTTTGCAGATAATCGCTGTTGAAATGATCCTGCATTTCGGCATATTGAAAAAAGAAACTTTTGATTAACAGACTAAAAGTGATTTGTCCGTTAGTAGTGATACGGCTGGCTACTTCATTATTCACAGCACTTACATCATCATCATTGGTGGCTACAAAACTAATTTGCCCGTTACGGGTAACAAACGATTTTTGTGCCTGAAGGCAGGAAACACTTAAAACGCAGAAAAGGAATAGAAGAGAAAGTTTAGTATACATGAAGCGATGATTTTATACTATTTTATGAATTGTTTTCAGATGGCTGTAATTGATTGAAACATCTATTCTACTAAAATGCCATTGTTCATTACCACATTCATATCGGGGATATAGCCGGTACAAATGCCCTTAAAGTGAACAGAATCGCCAACTTTAATATTAGCAGGCTTATTTTTAAAGGTACAATTAATGGTTACCATTGAATCGGCGGTATTAAAATCGATAACGGTTTGGCCTTGCTGATTGGTAGCAATTTGTGCAATTCGACCTGTTAATTCAATGGCTTTATCTAAATATAGCTGATTGGCCTGTTGTTCATTGTCTTTAAACGCATGATATAATTGTTCTGCAGTAAGGGTTACTGCTTTTTCTTTAGCAACATTTCTGTGTGGTTTATTATACACATACACTACAAAACCGGTAGCAGCAATGGCTACTACTACTACCAGAATTAAAAAATATTTCAATGTTTTTTTCATGTGTGTATTCAATTTTTGTACAACTGCTGAATTGTATTATTTTTTTATATACAACCAACAGATGACTTAAATGTTGTACCAATATGCTACCAAAGTGTAATTACCTAAAAATAATGAGCTGTAAATTTTTAAAAAAATTATTGTACTACCTTCAGCTAACCTTTAACATATTGTTGTATGGGTAAGCGATTGGCTAAGCTGCGGGCCAAAGTCATTTCATCGGCATATTCCAACTCTCCGCCAAAAGCAATGCCACGGGCAATGGTAGTAATTTTACAGGGCAGGTGCTGTATTTTTTTTTGGATATAATAAATGGTGGTATCGCCCTGAATGGTGGGGTTTAATGCAAAAATCAACTCTTCGGTATGTTCGGTTTCCAAGCGGTGCACCAATGGCTGTATGGTAAGCTGATCGGGGCCAACCCCATCTAACGGCGATATAATGCCGCCTAACACATGATACGTTCCGTTAAACTGTTGTGTGGTTTCAATAGCTATTACATCGCGAATATTTTCTACTACACATATAACCCCGGCGTTGCGCATAGAATTGGCACAAATGCTGCAAATATCGCCATCACTGATATTGAAGCAGCGTTGGCAAAATTTTATTTCGCGGCGCATTTTGGCAATGGTATTGGCAAAAACGGTTACCTCATTCTCGTTTTGTTTTAATAAATGCAGAACTAAGCGTAAGGCAGTTTTTTTGCCTATGCCGGGTAATTTGGCAAATTGCGCCACTGCATTTTCTAATAAACCGGAAGGTAACTGCATGGCGCAAAGATAAAGTTTTGCAGTAAGGAACACATTTTGTTGAAGCGTAAAAACAAAAATGGCATTTACAAATTCAACTCATACTCATTATCCCAATTATTTTTCAGCACAATTTTTTTATCGAGATCGAATACAATTTCAGGTTGCAGGTGTTTTTTAAAATTACCGGTATCCCAAATGCCATTTTGGTTGGTATCGTAAAGAATACGCAAATCATAATCGCCGGGGCGGTATAATTTTCTGTAAATTTCTTTTGAAGTAATGGGGATTGATTCAGCGATGGTATTGTTTTGTAACATTTGTAACACCGGATGTTTGGCCAAATCGAGATGATTGAAACGTATGCGCAGCGAGCCGTAATCTGATTCGTTTTTAGTGGTGAAGCGAATGGTATCGGTCTTGGCTAATTGCAGGTGGTTGGTATCAACCGCCGCATCTTTTTGAAGCAGCAATACAAAATGTTCAGCCTCTTTCCAAGAATAAGTAATACTACAAATGGTTTTGGTACTATCTAACTGAACAGTATAACCTTTTACAGGTTTAAACAAGGTATCTAACAACTCCACTGCCGCAGTGTTGAGCGTATCTAAAGGTGTATTGAATTTAATTTGAAGTGCCGGGTTTAATAAATCCTGTTTACCATTGTCGAAGTTAATGCTAAAGCGCAGCCGCTTCTGCTCTTCATTCCGTTCTTTGTTTTTGCTGAGTTTAGCAGCAGGTGGCACATTGGGTTTAGCTGTTTTTTCTTTTTTCTTTGCTGCCTCAAATGCATAGAAAGTAACCATAGGTGTATGCGTACCTACAGCAATATTTGAATCGAGAAAAGCAAACATTTTGGTTGAATCATCATAACGTTTACTGTAATCATCGGGCAATACATAGGCTGCAAATGTTTTGGCAGGTAAAAAATGAAATACAAAATTGCCGTTGCCACTTACACGAGCATAGTATTTAGGTGCATCTTTTACCACGGCTGTATCGTTCAAATTTTCATGCAAAACCACAATTAGGGTTGAATCGGTTTTTCCGGTCTCGGCCAGTAATACTTTGCCTCTGAAACTAAACGTATCTAAATGATTACCGGTTGAGAATACATAAATAAAATTTTTAAGAATATTTCCTTCATTTACATCGCGAATAGCATTTCCAAAATTGATGGAATAGGTAGTATTGGGATGGAGTGTATCTTTTAATTTAATGGTTACATTTTTCAAATGATTTTCAATAATGGGGGTACTTTTAGGGTTGGGGGAAACAATTAAATTTTTTTGTACATCTTTTACATCTATATATTCATCGAAAGTTAGCAGAATTTTATTGGTATTAAAATACAACATAGAATCATCGGGTACGGCGGTTACCAAATGAGGTGGAATGGTATCTCTTGGGCCGCCAGATGGTGGAATAATATTAGCACATCCCGTAAAAGTAAAGGGAATAAACAAGGCAGCTATGAAGAAATATCCAATTATTTTTTGCATGTAATTATTGTTTTATACAACGAAATGGCAGTGAACCGGCAAGCGCAAACTTACGCTTAGAAATGGGTAAAGCCGATTAACAGAACTATAAAATCTATGTTTCCTCTTCATTCAGCTCGTGTAAAGCAATGGCTAATTGATTATCTTTCACAAAATTACACCAATGACAGTCAGTGCTGCCGCAGCCGGTATAAAAATCATGTGCCTGAATTTTTTCCCATACGGTGGTAATTTGTTGTTTTACGGTGGTTACATCTTCGGGTTCAATCACCAGTTTTTGTTTGATGTAATTGTTTTTTTTATCAGGCTCAACAAAATCGAATTCTGTACTAACCACTTCCCAATTTTTGGTGGCATCGTTATCTACCAGAATTTTATAAAAAACGGCTTGTCGCCAGTAATCGCCACCCAATTCGTTTTTATCGTTCGGGGGTAATAATTTTGTTTGCGCTTTTTCATAATCGCCGGTTTTATAATCTACCACATTTACATATTTCCCATCAAATTCTAATTTATCTAATTTTCCTTTTAACGGTACCCCATTGATGACAATATTTTTGATGGTATGTTCTACTACTACAATTTTATGCCAGGTTAAAATATGTTCCTGATAATAGTTGCTTAATACAATTTGGCCGTATTCTAACCGGCGTTCAAACTGCTCTTTAGTAAAGCTTTCGCGATGGCGGTGCATGTACCATTCAAAATCGGAAATAAATTCTTCCAATGGAGGGAATTGGTTATTGGGATCTTCCTTCATTTTTTTAAACAATTTTTCCAGTGCATAGTGAACCGCTGAACCAAATTCGGTTGATTCATTTTTAGGTGAAGGAATTCGAATTAAATTTTTATAATAAAACTCCAGCGGACATTTTAAATAATTATTCAATGCCGTAACATTCATTACAAATTTTTCGAGCAGGCGATTGATCACATCGGTTTCTAATTTATCAATTTCAGGTGCAGCAGTATTGGCAAAACTAAGCGCCTGAAAATCGGCGATAGTTGCCGCATCCAAGGTTTTCTTTTCAATGGTTACACCATTGTGCTCCATCATTTCGGCAATAAACATAGAAGGTTCAAGGTATTTGCCATCATTTTTAAATGCCGCATAGCTTACCGTTAAATATTGTTCTGCCCGGGTAAGTGCTACATAAAATAAGCGGCGCAATTCTTCTTCCTCTTTATGCTTAGGAGTAGAAGCAAAAAGGGTATCGGGAAAACTATACCCATCACTTTGTTTGCGCTTTTTTTCCCAGAAAGATGCATTACAACCTGCAAAAAATACATAAGTAAACTCCAGCCCTTTAGAACCGTGCGCTGTTAAAAAGTTAACGCCTTTATCGTTTCCGTTCACCTGTACTAAGGGCAATGGAATTTTTTCGCTTTGCATTAATTGAATGAGAGATACAAATTCTTTTAGTGATAAAAAAGGATTGCGGCGGGTTTCTTCTTTCACAAAATCGAATAAAGCGGTGAGTACCTGCAATGCATAAAACTTATCGGGTTGCTGCATGATGTGTTGTATAATACCTGTTTCAGAAATTACTTTTTCAAATAAATGTTGCAGGGTAACATTGGGTACAGCAGCAATCAGTTTTTCGATGATGAAAGAAGCTTCTTTTAAAGCAGGAAGCAGTGATTCAGTAAATAAATCTTTGGCAGGTGCATTGGCTTTATCGTATAATAATTTTCGGATGGATGTTTTTTTTGTAGTGTATTTCAAATCGGCCACTTCAACAGAGAGTGCTGCAATTTCAATGGGTGGAATTTGAAACCAGTTAAAATGCAAAATTTCAAATAACATTTCATCGCCCCCATAAGGTGCATCGTGTTCAGCAGCTAAATACTCTAATAGCAAGAGTATTTTTTTTGCTAAAGGAATGGTGAAAATATTGACATGCTTTTTGGTAAAAACAGGAATATTTTTAACAGTGCAATATTTAGCCAGTTCTTCTCCAAATTTATGTTCTTTATAAATTATCGCAATCTTTCCGGGTGCAATTCCTTGTTGTAAAAGGGCCTCAATTTGAAGTGTAATGCCTATCATTTCTGCCTGTTGATTATCGTATTCCTGCACAACTGGCGGTTGCTTCATTTCACTAATATGAGGATTAGCGGCAGATAACTCTTTTGATAACCCTTCCATGTGTTTTACCAAACGCTCTTCATTGCGATCAATCACAGATTTAGCAGTATTCAAAATAGGTTGAATGGAACGATAATTTTTTGTGAGCACAATCTTTTCTAAACTATTTTGGTATTGTTGTGCAAACGTGAACATGTTTTCGATATTAGCACCCTGAAAACGGTAAATACTTTGATCATCATCGCCCACCACAAAAACATTGGGTTCTTCCCAATAATTAATGAGCAATTGTACCAGCTTATTCTGTGTACCGCTGGTATCCTGGTATTCATCTACCAAAATATATAAAAACTGCTCCTGATATTTTAACAATAAACCCGGGTTTTGTTCAAATGCCTGAATTACCCAGTTAATCATATCATCAAAATCGTAGCGGTTGTTTTGTTTCATCATTGCCTGAAAACGGTCAAATTCCTGCACGGCAGCACGGAGTTTTTCCATTTTTTCTTTTTCTTCGTGTATTTGTTTTTCTTTTAAATCGCCCGGATTATTACGGCCGGTTTTTCTTTTATAAATAAATTCTTCACGATTGGGCAAATCATTCAAATAAGCATCAATAGCAGAAAGGATATATTCAGGTGTCCACCCTTCTTTTTTCATGGTGCTGAATAATTTCTGCAGGTTTTCTATTTCAAAATATACATCACCCCTGTAACGTTTGAGCGGATGATTCTTGGGAAAAGTATCAATGAGTTGTTTAAGCAATGCAGTAAGCTCCAAATCAGAAATTGGATCGAGTACTGTTTTTTCGAACATGGAGAGATTTTCCTGAATAATATCATTACAAAAGGCATGGAAGGTATAAATGTTCACTTTATAAGCATCGGGCCCAATAAAACTCATGAGGCGTTTACGCATGGCAACAACACCGGCATCAGTATAAGTTAAGCAAAGAATATTTTCGGGCAGTGTATCGGTTTCCAACAAAATTTTTCCTATTCGTGCCGATAAAATTTGTGTTTTCCCTGTGCCAGGCCCGGCAATGACCATTACAGGGCCTTCTATTTGATCTACCGCTTTCTTTTGCTCATCATTTAATTGTTGGTATATTTTTTGAAAATCTTCATTGAGTTGCATATAGGTAGTAGTTTTTACATTAATTATGTTCATTTAAAATTTATTGCTAACAAACAAATGTTATGCTATTTATTATGCATATTGTTTTGGATACTATGATGCATCAATTTCTTTTTCAATTAAACGGTATTTATCTTTCACATTTTCACCTGAATAGAAGTCCAGCAAATCTTTTTTAGTTAATGTTCCCTGACTTAAAAACCGTTTTAAATATTCTTGATTAAACTCCATTAAAAGGATTGATTTTTCAAGTTGTTTCAATATTGTTTTGTTATTGTCAATGTTATTCTGAACGAGTGATTTAATTGTCAAAACTTCATTGATGTCTTTGATAATGCGGTTTACCATCATTGCCAAAACATCTTTATCCAATTCAATTTCCTTAGCATTTAAGGCAATATCTCTTGCAAGCATATAAGCAATTGCCAAATTACTATAATCTCCTTTTTGTGAATTAATGATTGCAATGAAACCAATTCCCGGGATGTAACCGACATTCTCAACGTTCTTTAGAATAGAGTTATCAACTAACGAAACATCAAACACAATCAAACTTACTTTACTATCTCTGTTGGCTTGTGCTTCAATTAATTGGCTCCAAGCGGTGGGAGAATTTCGGGTAAAAATATCTTTGCTCTCAATATCTCCTAAACGAACACTTTTATCAAACTTACATTCAATGGCAATTTTTAAATCAGGTGTTCCGTGCACTTCACAAATAATATCTCCTGTTTTATTCTTAGGAAGATTCCCCGCTGAATTTCCGGTTAAAAACGCTCTGTCTTTCAAGCGTTTTTCTGAAAAGTATTGATTTAAAAATTCTGCAATTTCATCTTCTGCTAATATTCCTTTGATAGTTGATTTATAGAAAAGTTCTTTCTTCATTTCAAAAATCATCTTCAAACTTTCTAGTTCTGTTCCTAGTTCGTTAGATGTTTTTGAAAGAAACGAGGAAATACGGTCTTCCATTAAAGCCAAAACACCTATGTAAATTACTCTCAGCAATTTTTCATCTCTTTCACTCGCAGGAAGATTATCAAAATAGCTGAAAACGATTTGATTTTCGATTTCAAATTCTTTGACTTCGATTCGTTTGAGTTGTTGGTTAATTTTTATTGTTGGCATAATAAGTTCTTAGTTTATCAAATGCTTCTTTTATTTTAACAGGAATGTCATTTTCAGAATTTATAAACCTTTGCAAAAAATCTGCTGATTTAGCCCCCTTTGAAGGCATTCTCTTAAGTGAATCGTAATCAATATTTTTTTTGCACTTCGTTTTTATTCCTTTTTTAAGAATTGGATAGAATTTTTCGTAATCGTTACACCTAGTTTTTTTACAACTGCATTTTTCCAATCTTTAATTTCTTTTATACTAAATTCTAATACCCCTTGATAATAGTCATTAAGGATATTTAACCAAATTTCGTCACTGATTGAATCTTCAATATCTTGCTCACCTACAAAAAACATATTCTCGGTAATTGCTGTTTTTCCAATTTCAAAGCTCATATCATTGTCAAATAAATACAACACTATCCGCTATCTTTATTTCTTTATCTGTAAAGCCGTACCCGTCTTTCAGGATTTGTTTGTTTGTGATTTTCAAAATTTCATCAATGCTTTTTTTGTCTCGCATCATTTTATCAATGGTAGCAAGTAATTCAGCATTTTCAGTTTGATATGGGAGCAGTATTTTTTCTGCTTTGCTTGGCATTAATTCCAATACTCCACCACCATAACTACGACCAACGATTTTTGAAAAAGCCAATGAAAGTGAATTGTAAAAACTGGCTATGAATGTGTTTTTAATCGTATCTTTTTTCATAAACACACGGTGCATTGTGTCCGTTGCGTAGGCTTTTGCTTCGTTCAGGATTAAACGAGGATATAAATTGTTTCTGCTAATAAATAAAGCATCTGACAACTTTATTGAAGGGATTACAAACCAATTGTCACGGATGCCTGTTTTGTAGCCTTTGTTTACGCCCATTGATTCACCTAAACGAATGTAAGAGTTGGCTCCTTTGTGTCCGTTGATTTTCTCTTTTGGTGGGAATACCAATAAATGAATGTTGACATTTAGTGTCAAATATAATACTTTAGTTAAAACAGGCATCCTAAAAATTAATAATGGCTTTTCATTAAAATGAAAATAAACTTTCATATACTGACTAAAATCATATTTATTCCTGACAAAAACTGACAAAAATCATATTTACAGATAATTTCAAAAAGTACTTTTACACCGTCCTTAAATGCAAATAAGGTGAAAAAAATAATAGTCATACTGCTTCTCTTTGTTTACTCAGCCAGTGCATTCAGCATTGCTATTAATTCTCACTATTGCCAGGGTCACTTAACAAAAATATCAGTCTTAAATTTTGGTGGGCACAGAGGATGCAATTGCAACCCAAAAGATATGCCGAAGGGATGTTGTAAGGATAAATTGCATTTTACGAAAGTTAATATTCACAAAGGTGCCCAGGTTAACTCTTTATTAGTTGCTGGCATATATTTTGACATTGAGCCTTCTTCTTTATATAGAGCGTATCTCAAAAGTAGTTTCTTAATAATATAATTGTACAAGCTAATTGTACAAATCCGAGAAAATTAGCATC
>NZ_JAESDL010000023.1:0-58448 GCF_019249625.1 Hydrotalea lipotrueae
AGCAAAAGAAAAATTAGGATGGACCCCCACCTATACATTGGCAGAAATGGTAACTGAAATGGTAGCAGCCGATGTAGAATTGTTTAAACGTGAACAGTTTTTAAAGGAACAGGGTTTTAGGGTGAATAATGAATTTGAATAGGGAGTTGTTAATTTATTGTTTGATTTGGTTGTATTAATCTTTTTCCTACATTTGTTTACCCCCCCAATTGAAAAATGTTTATTTCTCAGATATAAACGTTTAAAAATATACTTATGCTGCAAACATTTTTAAAAAGAAGGGAAACGGCTGCTATTGCATTGGATGGGGAGGTTCGGGATGAAGCCTCAGAATTGTATTACAAGGCGGAGATGGTAAATAACAGTTTTGCCAAGCGTTTTTTTGATGTAGTATTTACTTCAATTTTGTTTCTACTCGTTTTTTCCTGGCTATTTCCTATTATTATTTTGTTAATAAAATGTACATCTAAGGGGCCTGTTTTCTTTCAACAGCAGCGTAATGGGGTAAACAATACTACTTTTACCTGTTATAAATTTAGAACCATGTTTGCCAATTGCCCCAATGTAGATGAGCAGGGTAATTATTTACAGGCCAAAGCAGCAGATCCACGGGTAACAATGGTGGGTAAATTTTTGCGCAAAACCAGTTTAGATGAGCTGCCGCAGTTTTGGAATGTATTAATGGGGAACATGTCCATAATTGGCCCCCGGCCGCACCCTATTGAGCTCAATGAGGTTTCTGAAGGGGTAATAGAAAATTATCCATTGCGGTATTTGGTAAAACCCGGCGTTACCGGTTGGGCGCAGGTTTCGGGATATCGTGGGCCCACCCAATCTGCCAATGCCATGCAGGGCAGGGTAAACCATGATATTTGGTATATACAAAATTGGAGCCTGTGGTTAGATGCTAAAATTATATTCCTAACCCTTAAAACCGCTTTTTGGGGAGATAAGAATGCGGTATAAAGGACGCTTTTTATAAAAAAATAATTCTTCACCACCCGGCATTTGCCGGGTTTTTTTGTGGGCGAAGGAAATTGTATGATTAATCAAATTATTTTTTGTTCCCTTTCTTTTTTGCCATCGCAACAAAGTTCAATAAGGGCAGCATACTAGGCATATAGCCTGATTGTCAGGATTAAAAAGGTTGCCAATTTGTTCACTAAAAGAACTACCGTTTCTATCAGTATTGTTTTTTCTTGACATAGTTTACTTATTTAAAATTGTCCGTAATTCTGTTTCTATCTTCATTTTCCTTATCGTTTTTATGATACAATTCAATGAAAGTGATTTTTTGTTCGTCAGAAAAGTGAGCATAAATCAATCTCAAACCTGAATTTACTCCTCTACCTTTTAATGCTTTACAAGCAATTTTTTTAACCTTTATGATACACGTTTCTAAACCCAAATTATCAATACGAAAACTAAACGGTGGTCTTTCATCGGGTGTAATCTCCAACACTTTTTTAACCACGCCTAAATCTTCATTTAGCGTTCTATATTTTTTCAAAAGGTTTTTCAAGTCCTTTTTAAATTCAGTTAATTCATCAAAGGTCATTGTTCTTCAATTTCATCTCCGTAGTTTCTTACAGAGAAAGGGGCATCTCTATAAAAAGCTAATTCATAATTTATTTCTTCTCCTTCTTTTGAAGCCAGCCAAGGCATATCCTTATGAGAATAGTTGCTGATAGCAGCAGCAGACCAATCACTAAACTGTTCGATAACTTTATCAATCACTTCTTTTTCTGCTCCATTTATGGTTTTCAAATCAGCTGAAACCAAAGGGATATATCGTGTTTGAATTTTATCAAAATACGGAACCTTAATTCGTTCAATTTCTCCATTTTCAATCATTTGGTTGATGATTGTATCTAACTTTTGTGGCACAGGACCAAAGGGCAACTTTCGATATTTAGCACCTGTTAAATGTTCCTCATACAATTCATAATAGTTAAAGTCGGCGAAATAAAGCAGTTTGTAAAGAACAGTTTCGCCAACATTGGGTTTACCTGCACAACGCTCAAGTATATACAACAAAACGTTTTTAAACTTATTGACTTGTAGCGTTGGCACCGAAATACGTTCTTCTTCTTTCTTTGCCTTTTTTTCTTCTTTGACAAAAACCTCCTGGCTTGCAGAGAAATCTTTAGACATAAAATCATCCAATGAGAACCCTAAAACTTGCGATAGTTTTTGCAGTTCCAGAACATCAATACTTCTGTTTCCTAACTCAATCTGAGCCAATGACGGACGGGAAATCTTGACATTTTTAGCCAAATCTTCCTGAGACAAGCCCTTCATTTTACGGAGTTCGGCTATCCTCTGACCAATTTGCTTTTGTAACAATTTTATGTTCATATCAATTATGTATGCGTTTCGTTGTTTAACGGAACAAAGATAAAAATTGTTTCATTACAAAACAAATATTTGTTCTAAATAAAAACATTTGTTTAAATTGACAAAATGAAAACCCAACGCATTTGCAAACACATTGCCAAAGCCCCACAAGCCAACACGCAGACCAAAGCTTTGTCAAGAGCTTGCAAAGTCAACCCAACGAAAAATTGGTTTTAAAAAATTCCCCAACCCTCCAAAAAAGTAAGCCTCCCATCCCCTATAACCAATGTTGGTCGCCCTTAGACACTTTAAAGCCAGACTTGATAATTTCTTTCGAACTTTTTATATCAGTACCATGAAAGCCCTCTAATGTTTTATTTCCCATAGAGTAAAAATAAATAATGACTATCAACTAAAAAAACATGGCAATAGATTAGGCCGGATTGTTATTTCAAAGTTTTGGGATGTATGTATCTGCTGCGCTTGAGGTTCACTCATTTTTAGGAACGGATGACACGAATGAACACGAATAAAAAAATCTACGTGCCTATTTCATTGTGTTGCAGGCAGGTACATGGAGGGTACGCCTTATAATTTGACAGTTCCATTAAAAAAGGTAAATTTGATGTATGAAAGTTATGACGCTACAAATACCAGACAATGTGGATTTGGATAATACGCAAATGGCTATGCTGGTTGCCGGCCAACTTTATGAACAGGGAAAATTATCGCTTGGGCAAGCCGCTGAACTTGCAGGCCTTACAAAAAGCACTTTTGCAGAACTATTAGGCAGGTATAATGTTTCAATTTTCAATTATCCTGCCAACCACCTTCCAAGAGATGTTGCCAATGCATAGAACAATTATTGCTGACACAAGTTGTTTCATTATATTTTCCAAAATTGATGAACTTGAACTTTTGCACAAAGTTTATGGGCAAATAACCACTACTGTTGATATTGCGATGGAATATGGGGGCATTGCTTCCGGAATGGGTAGAAATAGTGGAAGTGAAAGATAAATCAAAACAACAAATTTTAGAATTACAAATAGACAAAGGGGAATCCAGTGCTATAGCCTTAGCGTTGGAAATACCCGATAGTACCATTGTTTTGGATGATATTAAAGCCCGAAAATTGCAGATAAACTTGGCTTGAACTATACGGTACAATTGGTATTGTTGTGAAAGCAAAGCTGAAGGGAATCATTCCAAGTATAAAACCCATTATGGCTAAAATAAGGCAAACAGATTTTCGATTATCTGCGGAAATTGAGTTGCAGGCATTGCTACTGGCTAATGAATAGTTACAATGGGTGGTCTTTGGGTGGTTGTGTAACGAGTGGTTGTTCTTCGGTGGTTGGTAAGCTTTCAATTTTATATGTCGCCAATGGTTCTCCAGGAGGCAACTTGTAACTGATCGGTGATCATTGTACTTTCTTCTCCTGCATAGATTAACATCTTTTGCGCATGGGGATGATGTTTATCCCAGTAATGTAAACCACGCAGCATGCCGGTATCCCATTTTTTACTTCCTTTTATTTCAATGGCCATATCAATGCCATTTTTTTCGAATACTATATCTATTTCATTGCCTGTACTATCTCTATAAAAGTGTAGGTTATCGGGGAATCCTTCATTGAGTCGGTTTTTTTTAATTTCAGATATCACCCAATTCTCCATAATAGCGCCATAGGCAGGATGTTGCTGTAACTGTGTAGCGGTTCTTATTTGTAATAAAAAGCACAAAAGCCCTGTATCATAAAAATAAAGTTTTGGGCTTTTAATCAAACGTTTACCGGTGTTATTATACCAGGGCGGTAATAGATACACTATATAACTGTTTTCCAATAAGCCCAGCCAGGATTGTATGGTTTTGGTATCTACCCCAATAGCCGATGCAAAGGTTTCGCGGTTTAATAATTGTCCGGCATGCGCTGCACATAAATATATTAGTTTAGTAAATGCGGCTAAGTTGCCAATGTTTTTTAATAATCGCACATCTCTTTGTACATAGGTTTGCAAATAAGAAGCCAGCCAAATATGGGGCTGCAATTGTTCATGCCATATTTCAGGATAACCACCGGTTAAAATAAGTTGTTGTAGGGTATGTTTTTTTTGTTTGAATGCATGGGTTTGTGATAACTCAGCATAGCTTAATGGCAGTAAAGTTAAATAGCCTGTTCTTCCTGCCAGCGATTGAGACATCTGTTCCTGTAATAAAAAATGATTAGAACCTGTTAGTATAAACTGGCCGCGAGACTGGTTATTGTCTAAAATTTCCTGTAAATACCTGAATAGCACAGGCAATCGTTGCACTTCATCAAAAATTGCACCGTTGGTATAATTTTGTAAAAATGCAGCCGGATTTTCTTCGGCTTTTGCCTGTGTATCGGGATTTTCAAAATTTACATAAGGCTGCTTTTTAAAAAGCATTTTGCTTAATGTTGTTTTACCGCTTTGCCGGGGCCCTGTAATGCAAACTGCTCTAAATTGTGATAAATACAATTGCGCCTGCGGTAAAATAGCCCTTGGTATCATGGATTCCATTTTTGCAAAAATATGTAAATTTAGAATTGGATTCCATTTTTGCAAAAAAATGCAAATTTGGAATTGGATCACTAATTGTTAACCACGAATAGTACAAATGAACACGTATGAAAAACCTTCGGGTATTTGTGGCACAGGTATTTTGTGGTTTTTGGGTGCTGGTTTTTGGGTATTAGTCATTGGGTGGTTGGGTTGCTGTGTTCATCCATTGTTAGCCACAATAACCCTTCGTGCATTCGTGGTAGCCAATAGTTGAATGCTACTCATTTTTAAAGATAGTTTGTCATGTCAAATAAATGCCTAATTTTATTTCCTGAAATTTTTAGAATGTAAACGCAATCTATCGGCATACTTTCTGGACATAAAAATTGGTATTCTGATAAAACATGAAAAATTACATTAAAACAGATGGGTTTGACAACGTAATTGAGCTTCAGTTGAATGTGTTAGTACTTCAACAGGGTGATTACTATGTTGCATACTGCCCTTCTTTAAATCTTTCTTCTTACGGCGATACTATTGATGATGCTAAAGTTGGTTTTGATGAAGTAATGGAAGCATACCTTGAAGAATGTAAAGAAAATGATACACTACATGATGATTTAGTTAAAAATGGATGGACTTTTAATATTCACAACCACAAAAAAGCCGAACCTCCTGCCATGGTTGAGCTAAATATTCCAGCCGGAGTATTAAGACAACAATTCAATGAAAACTGGAGCGTTCCAGTTTGTTAGAGACATGGGTGTAAAACAAATCATCGCTACTCATAAATTCATTGCATGGTTAGAAAGTTTGGGTTTGAAATATGAACGAACCAAAGCATCTCATGACCATTATAATTATCCCAAAGGCCATCCTAAGAGGTTAATAAGAACCATTACCATAAGAACAAAATATAAGGAGATTCCCATTTTGCATATTCATACAAATCTCAAAACCTTAGGTATTTCTAAAGAACAGTTTGAGAAAGAAATCCAAAATTTCTAATCCAAAATAATAATTTACTTAGCACATCAGGAATTGATAAAGTGGTACGAGCTAAGCCACTCCATTTTTAGCCAAATAGCCAAGCATCTAAAATCCTTCGTGCATTCGTGGCAACTAATAAAAGTGTTGGGTGGCACGCAAAGCCAGCAAAGGTTGCTCGCCAAGGGCGCAAAGGGGAGCATACATAGGAAGATGGGTGGGATATAGTTTTCTGAAATAAAGGTGTTTGTGGAGAAACTTCGGGTGCCCGAGTAAGAACAATACATGGGGCGTAATGCAGCTTGTTGCTTCCGCAAATGGATATCCGTTAGGCACCTATCAGGGTAATCATTAAATCCTATAAATCCTATAAATCATAGTTCAGACCCTATTCGTGCATTCGTGGCAACTAATAAAAGTGTTGGGTGGCACGCAAAGCCAGCAAAGGTTGCTCGCCAAGGGTGCAAAGGAATAGGGTAAACAGATGTTGGGTTATTCATTTCAAAATACAAAATTCGTGTATCCATGGTTACTTATAAGCTTACAGGTAGAAACTCACCCAAAAGAACCATTTTTGCTTAGGCTGTAACTTCTTTTCATTAAGCACGTTTTAATACAAAATCAATCAAACAATGGCCAAGTCGTTGCTGCAATTATTGGTATTAATGGTGATAGGCATAGCCTGTTTATGGGTTATGAAACAATGGGAAACCGGTAAGCAGTGCCCACAATGCAATATTCCTGTGCAACAACCTGCCGGTCAACCTACACCTGACCATTATTTTCGGGAGCCTGCCAATAAATTTAATATTGCCGCCTATTTTTAATATTGCCAATAGTAGGATAGATAAAACGCAAAATTTTTTTATTTACCTGTAACTTTTTTACCACCAGCACGTTTCACTTAAAAGCAGCCTATTACTGTTTATGACTGAAAAAATGTATAACCAATGTGTAAACGAATATGCAGACAATGTATATCGGTTTATATGGAAGAATTTGCGTCATGAAGCAGATGCAAAGGACATTGTTCAGTCTGCCTTCGAGAAACTATGGGTCAACAGGGCGCAGGTGCAGGAAGGAAAAGAAAAATCGTATTTGTTTACCATTGCTTACCACCAGATGATTGACCATATCCGCAAAAACAAGCGCATAGATTTACAGGAAGATTTTGGAGAAGAAGCCATAGGCAACATAAAACAACCCAATGCCATGGGGCATCAAAATTTAATGAAGGCATTGGAACAATTGAATGAATTGCAAAAAAGTTTGGTGATGCTGAAAGATTATGAAGGGTATAGTTATCAGGAAATAGGTGAGATAACCGGATTAAATGAAAGTCAGGTGAAAGTGTACCTGCACAGAGCCCGTATAACCCTGCGGAATTATTTAGTAAGCCCTGAAAATGTGATGTGATATGATGAAAATCAACCGCAATAATATTGAATCCTGGCTGATGCGCTATGTAGATGGCGAATTATCGGCCATAGAAAGACTGGCGGTAGAAAACTATCTGGTATTGAATTCGGATTTAGCAGCAGAGCTCAAAGCTTTACAACAGGCTAAATTACCACCGGAGGCAGTATTATATCCTTATAAAACTGCTTTACTGAAACGCCTGAAAACCCATTTTGAGGAAGCAGAACTATTGAATTTTATAGATGGGGAATCAGACAGCCATACAGCCGCCGTCATTCAGGAAGCCATGTTGGATGATGCAGCATTAGCTGAACAGATAGTGGTATTACAAGCAGCAAAATTACCCGATGAAAAAATAGTGTTTGCTGATAAAGCTGCTTTATACCGCCACGAGAAAAAACCGGTAGTGGTACTTTGGCAACGCATGATGGCCGCCGCCGTACTTTTGGCAGTAGGAATATTGCTTTGGCAAATAGCACCGCCGGTACAACAAAAAAAGTTGGAGCAGGTTAAAGAAACCGTGGCTTTGCAAAACAATATACCGAATGATGCGGCACGGGTTAAAACAGAAACTTTACCATTGGAAGCTGCTAATTCAAATGCAAAAGCATTACAGCAAAATACAGCGAAATTGGCCGCTGTAAAAGAAAAAGCAGTAACTCCCAAAACAAAGGCACTGCAAACCATAACCCATAACCCTGCTACTGAAAAAGTTACCACATTAGCAGTAGATCAGCATTCTTTGCAACCCATAAATGGCGGTACCATAACCGCACCGGCTAACACCATTGCCATATCGGCTACCAAGATTACCGATCAGGCGGTACCTGCAAATGCAATAGCTGCAAAAGCGCCTGAAAATGTGATGGAAAAAAATACAACAGTAGTGGCACAACCAGTGGTATACAGGTTATTGGAGACAGATAATGATAACAATGGTTCGGTTTACATTAATAACATACTTATTAACAAAAATAAAGTAAACGGTATTTTACAAAAAGCAGGCGGTTTATTACATACCCTACGTTCGCAGGAAACAGGCGTTCAGGAAAAATTAACCGCAACAGCAAAATTACGTTAATAATTAAAATTGAAATGATATGAAGCAATGGATAATTGTAGCAGGTATGCTTTGCGCAGCCGGCAGTATTTCTGCCCAAAACAGGGATAGTGTAGTGGTTCAGGTAGATAGTATTCTGATAAAATCAGATACCATACAGGTAGGTAATTTTGTCATTATTCAAAAAAACAAAAATAATCGTACCCCGCAGAAGCAGGCTACTGCACGCCATAACAAAGTGGTAAGCATCAATTTTGATACCGATCGGCCAACTAATAAAAAGCGTAATGATAATGTAACAACCAATTGGGGCATATTAGATTTGGGTTTTGCCAACCTGAACGATAATACCAATTACACCACCGCCCAAAGTGCAGGTTATTTAACCACCGTAAATGGTAATCCTGTTACCAAAAACAGTTTTAACCTCAATGCCCGCAAATCATCTAATGTCAACATTTGGTTTTTTATGCAAAAACTCAATGTTACTAAGCATGTGGTTAACTTAAAATATGGATTAGGATTGGAAATGTATAACCTGCGATTCGATAATAATATCAGTTTTAGAAATACACCACAACCCATGGTATTAAATGATAGTATTCCTTTTACAAAAAATAAATTATATGTAGGCTATTTAACCGTACCCTTTATGGTAAACTTTAATTTAACACCCTCTAAAGACAATGGATTGAGTTTTAGTGCAGGCGTTAGTGCCGGTTATTTAATCAATAGCCGTAATAAACAAATTAGTGGTGAACGTGGAAAACAAAAATATAAAGGAGATTTTAATTTACAACCCTGGCGTGTAGCAGCCATTGGAGAATTGGGATTAGGCCCCATACGTTTGTATGGCAGCTACAGCCTGAATAACTTGTATAAAGAAAGTACGGGGTTAGATCAAATACCCTATGCAGTGGGTATAAGGTTCAGCAGATTTTAGTTTTTTTCTCATGTTATATGTAGTTGAACAAACACTTCTTTTCTAAGAGGTGTTTTTATTTTGGAGTTAGGCAAACGTGAATGTTTTTCTAAAATATTAAAAAGCGGTATATCGGCATAATTTTAGAAATATATTCCGTTATGAAATTTCGGCAAAACCTGCATCCCTTTGTATTGCTTGCTGCACTTGCTTTCAGCAGTGTTTCTTTTACCCGTTCGGGAGTGGATAAAGATGACTATTATGTGGTGATTAAAAAATCGGATTACACTTTAACGCTGTATAACCGCAATCAAGTATGGGTAGCTAAATATCCGGTGGTATTTGGCAGTAAAGATTTGGGGGATAAAATGATGGCCGGTGATCGGAAAACACCCGAAGGTATTTTTCATATTGTGAGCAAAAAACTACACCCTAAATGGTGCCGGTTTTTAGCATTAGATTATCCGAATGCGGAGAGTTATGAAAAGTTTAATCAACGCAAAGCCAATGGCGTTATATTGCCACATGCAGCAATAGGGGGTGGTATTGGTATACATGGTACCTGGCCGCATGAAGATTTTTCGGTAGATGGTTATCAGGCATGGACGGAAGGTTGTATCAGTACCAAAAATGAATACATTATTGAATTATACAACCTGTTACCGATTGGTACAAAAGTGATAATAGAACCTTAGTATTGTTTGTATAAAAAATCACTGACTGTTTTCCCCCATTTAGCCGGTTCATTTTGTAACAGGCTTTGGTGGTGGCTGAGGGCATATATCATCATTTCTTTATGATGTGATGCAAGGTTTTTAAAAATGGTATTGGTTTCATTTTGTGTAACCCTTTGATCCTGTAATCCCCATTGCAATAATACCGGGCAATGAATAGCAGCAGCAGCATCTTCCGGTTTTAAATTAAATGCCCAGAAACCCTGTTCAATACCACCCCAAAATGTGAGTGCGGCAGCCAGGGGTTCTGCGGGTAAATGCATGGTACGCAATTTGCCTTCGGCAGCTTTTTGTAAAGTACCAAAAGGCATTTCCAAAATTATTTTATCGGGTATTAATGCATATTGTTGCATGGCCTGTAAAATAGTAGCAGCACCCAATGAAATGCCATATAAAATAATGGGCTGTTGTGTATGGGCTTTTACATAATCGTATGCAGCTTTTACATCGGCCACCTCGCGATAACCAATGGTACAGGCAGTTCCCGTACTGTTGCCATGTGCCTGGAAATCAACCGCCAATACACGGTAACCCATAGTGTAAAAAGCCTTTTCTTCGGGAATTAAAGCACTTTTATTACTGCCGTGCCCGTGAAACAGAATAATGGTGCCGAGTGCACTGTCTTTGGGTATTAACCAGGCAGCCAGTTCCTGTCCGTCAGCGGTAGCAATGGTAATGTTTTGGTGTGGAAGATTTAAAGAATCAACTACCCGGCTTTTATAAAAAGGCATTCCTAATAGCAATGCTTTCCATTTGGCCATGCCACTCATTTGGGCAGTAGTAGCCGGTTTTTCTGTTAGCGGAAAAAAATGTGTAAAGTAGTAAGCCTGCGAGGCCATCATTACATTAAGCAGAATAAAAAATGCCAGTAAAACATAGCCGGTGCGCTTTAACCATTTAGGCATGGGTAGGTGTTTTAAAAATTTATTCAAGTGCGGCCTGCTGTTAAACCAAGGCTTCTGCACCAAAATAGCGATGCAATACTTTCGGCAATGCAATGCCGTTATAATTTTGATTATTTTCCAATAAAGCGGCAACAATTCTGGGCAACGCCAATGCGCTACCGTTTAAAGAGTGTGCCAACTGTGTTTTGCCGGTAGCATCTTTAAACCTGCATTTTAAGCGATTGGTTTGAAAGCTTTCAAAATTGCTCACACTGCTTACCTCTAACCAACGTTGTTGTGCAGCGCTAAATACCTCAAAGTCGTAAGTAAGTGCAGAGGTAAAGCCCATATCGCCACCACACAAACGTAGAATGCGATAAGGCAATTCTAATAATTGCAATAATCGTTCAACATGGTTTACCATTGCATCAAGTGTTGCATAGCTGTTATCGGGGTGTACAATTTGAATAATTTCTACTTTTTCAAACTGGTGCAGTCGGTTTAATCCGCGTACATCTTTTCCAAAACTACCGGCTTCTCTTCTAAAGCAGGGTGAATAGGCTGTCATTTTAATGGGCAGTTCTTCTTCTCTCAAAATGGTATCGCGGTAAATATTGGTTACAGGAACTTCTGCGGTAGGTATTAAGTAAAAATTATCTTCCGTAGCATGATACATCTGCCCTTCTTTATCGGGTAATTGGCCTGTACCATAGGCACTGGCTTCATTCACCATAAATGGCGGTATGTATTCAGTATAACCGGCTGCGGTATTTTCATCCAAAAAATACTGAACCAGGGCTCTTTGTAGTTTGGCGCCTTTACCTTTATACAGCGGAAAGCCGCTACCCGTTATTTTGGCACCGGTTTCAAAATCAATTAAATCGTATTGTTTAATCAGTTCCCAATGTGGTAGTGCATTTTCAGGCAGTTGAGGCATGGAACCTCCGGTCTTAACAATTTCATTGTCATCGGCAGAGCGGCCGGGTGGTACGATGGCTGCAGGCAGGTTGGGTAACTGAATAATTTTTTCCTGTAATTTTTTTTCGGTTTCGGTTAAAGCATTGCTAAGTGCGCCCGCTTCTTGTTTCAGGTTGCTAACATTGGCTTTCATGGTCTCAGCGGCTTCTTTTTGCCCCTGTGCCATCAGTTTGCCAATTTCTTTTGCGGCAGCATTCGCTTGTGCCTGTACCGCATCAAACTGAGCTTGTGTTTTACGGCGCAGATCATCTAAAGCAATGATTTCATCTACTAATTCCGGTTGTTTAAACTGTTTCAGCGCTAATCTTTCTTTTACCCATTCCGGATTGTTGCGCAGCACCTGTACCTGTAACATAAATAGCAATTTGCAGCAAATATAGGCGTAGATAAAGAGATAATTTATATGGAAAGAGAAACAGTATTTACCTTTGCGGCATGTTTGTACAAGATGATTTACAACAACGCTGGTGGGCTTTAGAGGCTCGGTTAATGGAGCAGTTTGGAAAAAAACCTGATTTGGAAGCAGTTTTGTTTTTAATTGGTATGCAGGAAACGGGATTTATTCGTGATAAAATATCGAAAGAACAGAAGCAGGATTTAATGCATGTAGCTGTTTGTAGAGTATTGGCGCAGGGAGGCTATTTTATTTTGGAAGGAAAAGACGAAGATGGATGGCCGCATTTTAAACAGTTGAAAGAAATACCGGTGATGGCTTTGCCCGAACAGGAAAATTTTTTAAAAGATTATATCCTCTTGTATTTTGAACAACCATACTGGGATAAGGAATAGCTTCAAAAAACAAATTACATGAAGTATGTATTGATGATGATAGTTTTGATGCGTTTTGTATCCATGACCTATGCTCAAAAACCGGTAAAAGTAAAAGAACAATATGTATTGTTTACCACACCATACGGCAATATGGTGGCTAAATTGTACAACAATACACCCAATCATCGTGATAATTTTATTAAAAATGTAGCAGCAGGGGCATACGATAGTACCATTTTTCACAGGGTAATTGCCGGATTCATGATACAGGGAGGTGACCCGGCTACCAAAACATTAGCCGATACATCGGCGATGCAATACACATCTACGCCACCCGATCAGCAAATATTACCGGAGTTTCGGAATGATATCATACATGAACGTGGAGCTTTGGCTGCTGCAAGGGATGGAAACCCCCGAAAAGCCAGTCACGCTTACCAGTTTTATATTGTTCAGGGTAAAACTTTTGATAGTACAGCTTTGGAAACGCATTACCAGCAGCGGGTGAAGCCTGCCAATCCTAATTTTCACTATACAAAAGAACAGGCCGAACGCTATGCACGAATAGGTGGCACACCATACTTAGACCAGCAATACACGGTTTTTGGGCAGGTAATTAGTGGCTTAGAAGTAATTGATAAAATTGCTGCTCAGTCAACCAATAAGGCAAACAGACCATTAAAGAACATCAGAATAACCATTACTTTGTTGAATTAATGCAATAAAACCAATTTTTCTAACAATATTTGTAAAAAAATACACTATGAATTTTCCTGCTAATCTTCGTTACACAAAAGACCATGAATGGATACAATTAGAAGGTGATGTGGCCACCGTAGGTATTACTGATTTTGCACAAAGTGAATTAGGTGATATTGTTTATGTGGATATAGCCAATAACCAAACTTTGGATGCTGAGGCAGTTTTTGGTACTGTTGAAGCGGTTAAAACAGTGAGCGATTTGTTTTTACCCGTTGCAGGAACCATTATAGAAGTGAACGCTGCTTTGGAAAAACAACCTGAATTAGTGAATACTGACCCCTATGGAGCGGGATGGATGATTAAAATGAAAGTAAACAATCCTGCAGATGTGGCCGAATTATTAGATGCTGCTGCCTACCAACAATTGGTACACTAAAACCAAACCGGTTATTTTGCCGTATATCAGTTACCATCTGCATTAAACACCCAAAATAGCATTGCAAGAAGAAAAAAAATACAGTGAACCTGAACTGGTTATGTTGTTGAAACAACGACAAGAAGCTGCTTTTAGTTATTTGTATGATAACTATTCAGGTGCATTGTATAGCATTATTCAAAATATTGTTACCGACAGTGAGCTGGCAAACGATGTGTTACAGGAAGTGTTTGTAAAAATTTGGAAACAAATAGCACTGTATGATGAGGTGAAAGGGCGCCTGTTTACCTGGATGCTGAATATAGCCCGGAATGCTTCTATTGATATGATTAGAAGCAAAGGGTTTCAAAACAGTCAGCAAAACCGGGAACTGCAGGAAAGCGTATATGAACAAGCGGGTATCACCAGTATTGCAGTAGAGCAAATTGGTTTACGAAAAGTGGTACATCAGCTTAAACCCGAACAAAAGCAGTTGGTAGAACTGGCTTATTTTGAAGGCTATACACAGGATGAAATATCGAAAATGCTGAATATACCTTTGGGTACTGTTAAAACCAGATTGAGAACTGCATTAATACAGTTAAGGCAAATGTTAAAACACCATTGAAATTGGATATACAGGCTTACATAGAAAGTGGGGTAATTGAAAGTTACGTATTAGGTTTGGCCACCGAACAGGAAGTTGCCGAACTGGAGCAGTTGCGTAAACAATATCCCGAAATTAATCAGGCACTGGCTGCATTTGAGGCTTCGCTGGAAGCCCAGGCACTGGCCAATGCCAAGCAGCCTCCTGCACATATTAAACAACAGTTGTTTAAAACATTGCATGAGGAATTTGATGATGTGGCTATTACTGCAACCCATCAGCAGGCAACAACATCAGGTAAAGTTGTTTCATTGTTTTGGAATAAATATGCGGCGGCAGCAACTGTAATACTCATAGTGGCCAGTGCCGGTTTAAATATTTATTTCTTCAACAAAGTAGAACAACTACAAAACAAATATCTGGCATTGGTTAATGAAAGAAATTCATTGGAAGCCGGGTTGAATATTTATAAAACAAAAGCTTTAGATATTTACAACAGCATGCAGTTAATGAGCGATCCGAATATGTTGAAAGTATCTATGCCCGGTATTAAAGGGAAAGAAAACAATTTGGCAACTGTGTTTTGGGATAAACAATCTAAAGAAGTATATCTCTTACCCAATCGTTTGCCACAGGCACCCGAAAATAAACAATATCAGTTGTGGGCTTTGGTAAATGGTAAACCTGTTGATGCCGGATTACTCGGTGCCGATTGCAATGGGTTGTGTAAATTAAAAAATGTGCAAAATGCCCAGGCATTTGCCATTACGCTGGAAAATAAGGGTGGTAGTCCTACACCGCATTTAGATCAGCTCTATGTTTTTGGAAAAATCTCAGGTTAAATAGATTACTTATATTTTTTACAAGATTCATGTATAAAAGCGCATCCGTTGGTGCGCTTTTTTCGTATGTAAATGCATGAGGATAATGATTCCTGCTGATTGCTTAGCAGGGGTTTTTCAGATGGAAGGGGAGCTATTTTTATGGCTCCCTTATTTTTGTAAAAAAATAGTTTGAAACGAACTTCTTACTACATCATTGCTGCCATTATTTGGTTGCTTACTACCACATTTCTTTTATGTTTGCCCGGCAATGATTTACCCGATATTAGCTGGATAGAACAATGGCATGTAGATAAACTGATCCACATTACTTTATTTTTTGGAATGGTATTTTTATTTGCAAATACAATTGCTGATTACAGGAAAAGGCGTGTATGGATTGTGTGGATTGTTATTGCGGGTGTGGTGTATGGAATTGCCATGGAGTTTGTACAGAAATATTTTATACCGCATCGTTCATTTGATGTGGATGATATGATAGCAGATGCAGCAGGTTGTTTGCTGGCATGGTTGTGGCAAAGAAAAAAATGGTATGGGGTTAAAAAGATTGGCCCCGATGGAAATCGAGGCCGCAACCAAAACTAACTGCTTATGAGAAAATTGACTACTTGCCTAATTGTTATCTTATTTACGTTTAACGAGTTAAAAAAGTTTTCATTGCATCGTTAAAATCGTTTTTTCTTCTATTGCACTAAATTAATATTTATTCATCACATTCACAACACAAATGTCAGTAATAAAGACTGAAAGAAATGTCAATGGTTTAACAATAAAATGTTAATGATTTTAGTGACACGATATCGCATTACCTGAAGTGCTGCTAAAATAAGGGCTTAGGTATGGAATTCCCAGATTCATTCCTCTGATAATCAATAAGATAGCCATTACCCCTAATGCATACGGGATGATTTTTTTGAGATAATTACGCGTATGGATATTGATGATAAACCCAAAAAAAGAAAGTAAAGCCATGAAAGGAAGGGTGCCCAAGCCAAAAGCAATCATAAAGCCCCAACCGTTTATTACAGATCCCGCTGCCAATGAACCCGCAATGGCAAAATACACCATACCACAAGGTAACAGGCCATTTAAAATGCCTATGAATAATAAATTTTTTAGTTTTCTTTTTTGTAACAATTTGCCCAAATATTGTTGTATCCAATAGGTAAAACCATCCATCCATGCCAAGTGAAAAATATGTTTGCTGAAGTAGGGAATGCTTACATATAATAGTATGATTACCCCCATACTGATAGAAAAATATTGTTGAAATCCTGCAATGGAAATTATTCTGCCTATAAAACCAAAAACAATACCCATACTGCTATAGGTAATAATGCGGCCAGTATTGTACAGCAAAATACCGGCTATTTTTTTATACAGGTTTTGCTGCGGAAGTGGTAAAGCAAAAGCAATAGGCCCGCACATGCCTACACAATGAAAACTGCTAAGTAAACCTAAAGTTAATCCGGATATGATAAACGCCCATTGCATTATTGAATATTTACCGGCTGTTCAGAATAATAATCTTTGTTATTTGAAATCCATTTTAATTTCAAAGCATAATTTGTTTTCAATAATGGTTTTTTGGAAAGTGTCATTATATCATTTTCATCTATCTTAATTGGGAATTTTTTATCAAAATCTGCATTGGTTTTACAATAAAACCAGGCTTCTCCCTCAATGGCTGCACCTTTTAATTCTGCCGGAAAAACAATCACAATGGTACTGTCTGTTTGTATCACTTTTACTGCTGAAAGTAAATTGGCATTGTGGGTTCCATCAATTTGTTGTTGAAAGCGCAATTCTTCTTTGTAATAATCTGTGCTTACCAAATCAATTTTGGTGTGCACTGATTTGTACACCAAAAAACCAATTAAAAGCGTAAAGCTTACAAATACTGCGGTAATTTTAAATCCCCAATTCATAAATAATTATTTTAATTGTTTACGGGTCCTAAAAAGTTTGTTTTCAATGTTGCAATTTTTTTGTGATCAGCCATTAAATCAATTGTGATATGTGATGATCTTTCTTTGATGGCATTTTTAGGTAACGTAATAAAAAATTCACCGGAGCCCTGACCTTCTTTGTGTACCATTACATAGGGTTTCCCAATGATGTCAATTTTGCCATTACCCTGATGCAGTTGCAATTGTAATTGTACGTTTTTGGTTGTTTTATTCACTACTTTAATGTTGTATAAATTAGAGATACTATCCGTTCCTCTTTCCTGGTATAAAATGCCGGGTGTGCGAATGATGGTGGCATCTACATCCTTTCTGGTTGCCAAAATACTACCTAATATGAGTAATACAATAGCGCAAAGTGCCGTATAAAACTTCATTCTCGAGGTATACGTTAAGGGTATACCGTTAGCAATAGAGTTTTCTGAAGCATATCTTATCAATCCTTTTGGCTTGCCAATTTTATCCATTACATTGTCGCAGGCATCTATACAGGCGGTGCAACCTACACATTCCATTTGAACGCCGTTGCGGATATCAATACCTGTAGGACAAACTTTTACACATTGAAAGCAATCGATACAATCGCCTAACTGATCAGTATGTAATTTTTTAGCATTACCCCTGGGTTCACCTCTTTTATAATCGTATGCCACAATCATAGAATTTTTATCGAGCAATACGCTTTGCAGGCGGCCATAAGGACAAACCACTGTGCAGGCCTGTTCTCTGAAAAACGCATATACGCCATAAAATACAGCACTAAAAACCAGAATGGAGGCAAAGCCTACCAGATGTTCAGATACCGGTTCTGTAATAATTTTAATGAGTGCCGGCATACCAATAATATAAGCCAGAAAAAAATTGGCAATGATAAATGAAAGCAAATAAAATACAACATGCTTTAAACCAACTTTAAATATTTTTTTACCGGTCCATGGTGCATTACTGAGTTGCCTTTGTGCAGGCGCATCACCCAGTATCAGGAATTCAATTTTACGGAACATCATTTCCATAAAATTGGTTTGTGGGCATGCCCAACCGCAGAAAAGGCGGCCGAATGCAGCCGTAAATAATACCACAAAAAATACGAAAGTAATCATGGTTAACCCGAAGATGAAAAAATCCTGAGGCCAGAAAATTTTGGTAAACAGAATAAATTTTCCTTCGGGTATATTGAACATGAATAGCGGCCTGCCATCTATCTGAATAAAAGGCGTACCAAAGAATACAATAAAATAAAAAACACTTAACCAGGTTCTGATGGAATAAAATTTTCCTTTGGGTTTATAAGCATACACCCATTTGCGTTTCCCTTCCTCATCTACTGTTGCAATTCTGTCGCGAAAACTTTCTGAAAGGGGTTCATTGATATGTTCTACATCTTTACTCATACAAATGGGTGTTTTGAATGCTTATTGAATGGCTGCTGCCGATTTTTGGGTTGAATCGGTACCCGATGCAGGCGCAGCACCCTGATCGGTGCAGAGGGTACCTTGTGGTTCTTTCGGTGTTTTTGGTTTAGTGCCGTGTAAACTTTTTACATAACTGGCAATTTGTTCAATTTGTAAGGGTGAGTAATCATCTTTCCAACTCTTCATACCTTTTTCGGGCCAACCATAGGTAATGCTTTTAAAAATATCTTTAATACTGCATCCGTGTAACCAATAATCATCTGTAAGATTAGGGCCTACTAAGCCGCCGCCATCGGCTAAATGGCAAGCTGCACAGGTGGTGGTAAAAATTTGTTTACCTGCTTCTAAATCGCTGGCATCGGTTAAATATTTAACCGTATTTTCATCTACATTTGCTTTTGATGCTTTTAAATAAGCTTGTTTCTCAGCTTCGGCTTTTGCCAACGAAATTTGTAATTCTTCTTTACTTAACGGGGCACTGTGTAACACATGGTACCGAACTAAATAAATACCGGCAAAAATAATACTGGCATAAAATCCATACAACCACCAGGGTGGAAGTCTGTTATCTAATTCCCGAATACCATCGTAATCGTGTCCTAAATCAATTTCTGCTTCTTCTTTTATGGGTTTAAAGCGGTTAATATTAGCCCACCAGGTTTTAAAGGCATTGGGTTTATGAACCAACTGTGTGGCAACTTCACTTTCGGCAATGGCTGTGCGTTGTTTGCGTAACAGAAATTTTATATTGTAAATCAGCAATAATAAAATCAGCAATTCTAATAATACCACACCCACCAGGGTAAAATATCCAATCGGTGTTAGTCCGCCGTAATTAGCGGGTGCAACGGTTGTTGTTGTTGGGTTATCAGCTCCAAAAGCATGCAGACTTAGCAGGCTCATTACCCCAATCATCATTAAAACGGAGGTATTATTATTTTTCTTTTTTTCTATGGCTTCTTTTTCTTCCTGTAATTTTATTTTAGCAGCTCCTACCAGTACATTAGCCAATAGTACAATTGCAATTAAAAGAAAGATAATAATCACTACCATCAGTTGTGTAACAGGGAATGAAAGTGAAGAAGGCTGTGGAGGGCCGGCTGCAAATGCACCAACCGGCAATAAAGCCAATATGCTTAACAGCCATTTATTGCTTCTGATTTTGTTGAAATATGCGTTCATTGTTGTTTGTTTTGTTGTTATGAACAATTTTGGCGTTATTAATAGTTGTGATCTTCCTCCAGCGGAATATTGCTAATTTGCTGCATGGTTTTTTTGTCTGCTTTCCATACCCACAATACCACTCCAATAAAAAACAGGAAGAAGATGATAAACGAGGATAATGCGTAAACATCTACGCCGATAATTTTTTCCAGATAATTGATAAATTTCATCTTACAGTTTTTTAAGGTTATTGCGCATTCATATTGGTAGATTCGCTGTTATTGGTAGCAGATTGTGCTTTAATATCAGTACCCATTCTTTGCAAATAAGCAATCAGCGCTATAATTTCAGCATTGCTGCTGATGTCAATTTTATCTTTCTTCAAAATTTCTTTGATGCTTTTTGCCTGTGCTTCCAAATCTTTATTGGCAATTTTATCATAGCCGGCCGGATAGGGAACACCTAATGTTTGCATGGCTCTTATTTTAGCAGGTGTAATAGCTGTATCAATTTTATTATCGAACAACCATCCATAAGAAGGCATAATTGAACCGGGGCTCATAGAACGGGGATCTAACATGTGGTTAAAATGCCAGCTATCGGGGTATTTGCCACCAATACGTGCTAAATCGGGTCCGGTGCGTTTACTGCCCCACTGAAAAGGATGGTCGTACACAAATTCACCGGCTTTACTATATTCGCCATAGCGGGCTACTTCATCTCTAAAAGGCCTAATCATTTGTGAGTGGCAGAGATAACAACCTTCCCGAACATAAATATCTCTTCCCTGCAATTCAAGTGGTGTATAAGGTTTTACTGAAGCAATGGTTGGAATATTGCTTTTGATTAAAAAAGTTGGAACCATTTCAATAATACCACCAATGGCAACTGCTATTAAACTGAAAATCAACATTTGAATGGGACGGGCTTCAATCCATCTGTGCCAGTATTGTTTGCCATGTGGTTCAATTATTTTTGGTAAAGCAGGTGCTTCAGCCGCTTCATTGGCTACTAATTTGCCGGCCGCAATGGTTTTCCATAAATTATACACCATTATGAAGGCACCGGTTAAGTACAATGTACCACCAATACTACGAGTAATATACATCGGTAGTATATGTGTTACGGTTTCTAAGAACTGATATTTTAAATGACCATCGGGCGTAAATTGTTTCCACATTAAAGCCTGGGTAAAGCCGGCCCAATACAACGGTACCGCATATAATACAATACCAATGGTGCCAATCCAAAAATGTGTAGTGGCTAATTTTTTAGAATACAATGGTGTATTGAAAATGCGGGGAATTAACCAATACAGTACACCAAAAGTTAAAAATCCGTTCCAACCTAATGCACCAATATGCACGTGTGCAATGGTCCAGTCGGTAAAATGTGAAATTGCATTTACACTTTTTAAACTCAGCATCGGGCCTTCAAAAGTTGCCATACCATAGCAGGTAACAGCCACCACCATGAATTTTAAAACAGGATCTTCCCGAACTTTATCCCAGGCGCCACGCAGGGTGAACAAACCATTCAGCATACCACCCCAACTGGGTAATAGCAGCATGATACTAAATACAGTGCCGAGACTTTGTGCCCA
Source organism: Hydrotalea lipotrueae (assembly GCF_019249625.1). Classification (NCBI taxonomy): domain Bacteria; kingdom Pseudomonadati; phylum Bacteroidota; class Chitinophagia; order Chitinophagales; family Chitinophagaceae; genus Hydrotalea; species Hydrotalea lipotrueae. The sequence goes on from NZ_JAESDL010000023.1 coordinate 21,334, forward strand.
ATCAGGAAGTGCGGTGTACAATAAATGGTGCGGGCCAGCCCAGATATACAAAAATATTAAAGCCCAAAAGTGAATGATAGAAAGGCGGTAGCTATAAATTGGCCGGTTGGCTGCTTTTGGCAGAAAATAATACATTATACCCAAATATGGGGTGGTTAAAAAGAAGGCAACCGCATTGTGCCCATACCACCATTGTACCAAAGCATCTTGCACACCGGCATACCAACTGTAACTTTTCATGAATGAAAATGGTAATTCAAATGAATTTACAATATGCAGCATGGCAACGGTAACCCAGGTAGCAATAAAAAACCAGATGGCTACGTACAAATGGCTTTCGCGGCGTTTAATAATGGTGCCGAACATGTTGATGCCAAAAATTACCCACACTATGGTTATGGCAATATCTAATGGCCACTCTAATTCGGCATACTCTTTACCGGAAGTATAACCCATTAACAATGTTAAAGCGCCAAATGCAATAATAAGTTGCCATCCCCAGAAGTGAAATTTACTGAGTGCATCACTAAACATTCTGGCTTTACATAAACGCTGCAATGAATAATATACCCCCATAAAAATTCCGTTGCCCACAAATGCAAATATTACTGCATTGGTGTGTACGGGGCGCACTCTTCCGAATGTGGTGTAGGGTAAGCCTAAGTTGGCGGCAGGAAAATACAGGTCGATGGCGGCCCATAATCCTGCAAGCATGCCAATAATGCCCCAGAATATGGTGGCATAGGCAAACATTTTTACAATTTTGTTATCGTAGTAAAACTTCTCTAATTGCATAAACGGCTGGTGTTTGTGTTTGAGTAAATGGTTTTATGGGATGGTTTCAATTTTTTGTTCGTTGTTGATTTTTGTTTCGTCCTTATTTGTTGAGGTGGTTTCGGTAATTGGGGCATCATTAAAAAGGATGCGAATGGGCGGACTGGCCTCATCGTTATACTGCCCACTTTTTACGCTCCATAAGAAGGCTGCAAGAAAAAGGGCTGCAACAGAAATACTCGCGACTAATAACACAACTATTACACTCACAAGGCTTATTTTAATTTGTTTCAAAAGTATTTTGTGCCGGTTCAAGAGAATATGACTTTCATCAAGTGGCCAGATGATTTTTGTCATGTTTTAGTTGGAATGTTCATTTTTACGGTTTTTGCTGCCTTATGCATTACAGATGAAGTGATTGCGACGCAACAGACGATGCCATGAAATACAGAAGCCGGTATCATTTATTCCTCTCCTCATTTTAATCTTAATTTTTTTGCATACAGGTTACTTAAACCATAGGTAATGAATACAATGCTGATGGTACTTGCAGGCATTAAAATGGCTGCTATCATGGGCGATAGTATGCCCTGCACTGCAAAATATATTCCAATAATATTGTATATAATTGAAACTGCAAATGCGGTAATGATAATCCACTGATTGGCTTTGGCTAATTGAATAAAGGCCGGTAACCGGTGTAATTGAGCTGCATCCAAAATTACATCGCTGGCAGGCGTAAAATTGTTGCTGTTTTCTGAAACAGCAATGCCTACGTTGGCTTGCTGTAATGCGCCGGCATCATTAAGTCCATCACCCACCATCATAACGGTATGTCCCTGACTTTGCAGTTGTTCAATAAACAATAATTTATCATTCGGTTTTTGGTGAAACAGCGTAATGGCATTAAAGCCGAGTAATGATTGCAGATAATTTTTTTCGCCGGCATTATCGCCACTTAATATGGCCAGTGCGTATTTATTTTGTAATTGTTTACTTAAAGCTTGTATTCCGGGCCGGTAGCTGTTTTTGAAAATAAATTTTCCAATTACCGTTCCTTCTATGGCAATGTATACCGATGAGGCATCATCGGCATTTTCTTCCTGCTGTGAAACGAACGATTTTGCACCAATGGCTATCCATTCATCATCTATCATCCCTTCAATTCCTTTGCCGGGTATTTCGCGGTAGCCGGTTATTTTAGCACCACCGCTTACTTTTAACCATTGTACAATTGCCTTGCTTAACGGGTGGGTTGATTGTGCCGCTAATGTGGCAATTTTTCTTTTTAAGAATTCCGCAAGTGGCATACCGTTGTATGTAATATTTTCATAACGGCCGGTAGTAAGTGTTCCTGTTTTGTCAAATACAATATAATCTACTTTTGCAATGGTTTCAATAGTAGCTGCATTACGCAGGTAAAAATTATTGCGGCCCAAGCGGCGTAATATGGTACCATTGGTAAAGGTATTGCTCAGTAATAACGCACATGGGCATGCAACAATTAAAACAGCAGTTACTGCCTGCCAAAGTTTTGAAACATCGTGCATGTACCAATACAAACCGGCAATGGCTGCAATGGTAAATACAATCCAGGTGAAATAACGACTGAGTGCATCAACAAAAGAATGTTTTGATTTTTGTTCAGCTTCTTTAAAAGTGCTACGGTTCCATAATTTTGTTAAATAACTTTGTGCTACTTCTTTTATAACCAACAGTTCTATATTGTTACCCAATTGTTTACCGCCGGCATATATCATTTCGCCCATTTGTTTTTCAACGGGTATGCTTTCACCGGTAACAAAACTGTAATCAATCAACGCTTTACCCTTGGTTAAAATGCCATCTGCCGGTATTAGTTCCTGGTGATGAATGAGCAACGTATCATCTAACTGAATATTGGGCAGGGTAACAATTTCTTCGTTGTTGTTTTTGATGCGTGATACTGCAATGGGGAAATACGCCGTATAATCCCGATCAAAATTGAGCTGTTCGTAGGTTTTATCCTGTAAAATACGGCCTACCAGCATAAAAAAAACAATGCCACTCATGCTGTCTAAATACCCACTGCCTGTGTGTGTAAAAATTTCTATCATGCTTCGTATAAAAGTTACCCAAATAGCCAGCACAATAGGCGTATCAATATTCAGGTATTTGTGGCGCAAACTTTTAAAAGCGCTGTTGTAAAATTCTGTTGCTGCATACAATATTACCGGCAAACTGAGTAAAACACTTATGTAATGAAACAGGCCTGCTAAATTTTTTTCTTTATCATCAATTCCCAAATATTCGGGAAAGCTTAATAGCATAATGTTGGCAAAGCAGAAACCGGCCACCCCTAATTTGTAAATTTTTGATTGATTGATACGTGGTTTTCCCTGCTGTAAATTTTGCAGGCTAATATAAGGCTCATAACCAATAGAGGTAAGTAACTCAGCCACTTTGCGTATAGAAGTTTTTGAGTGGTTGAACACAATATCGGCTTCTTTTCTGGTGAAGTTTACTTTGCTGCTAATGATATGTTCATTGAGCCGGTGCAGGTTTTCTATCAGCCAAAGGCAACTGCTGCAGTGCATGTGCGGCAAATAAAATGTTACATGTGTATGGGTATCATCTTTAAATACGGTAAGGGCTTCTTGTACGGAATCATCGTCTAAAAAAGCAAACTGGTTGTGTCGAACTTTAATTTTTTGACTGCTGCCCGGATTGTTGCTAATGGCATAATAATCGCACATGCCGGTTTTGTTCAATATTTCATAAACCGATTTGCAGCCTTCGCAACAAAAGTTTTTATCGTAAGCCTGAATGGGTTCATTGCCACAATCTTCTCCACAATGATAGCAGGCTGTAGCAACGCCGGTAAATGATTTACTCATGCTTTCTGGTAGTTTTAATGAGATAGGGATATAATTTCTTTCGCTCTAATTCCATCCATGATTGAATTTTTTTCTCTAACAGAAACAGATGATTGATGTAGTTTTTTAAATCGGTATCCCAATCTTTTTTTATCATGTAGTTGTTCACTATTTTACGTTGCTGATGTAATGCTTTGGTGAACAGATCATGCTTTTCCTGCATGGTTTCTAATAAATGTGTATTTAAAATATACTCATCGCATGCAGATTCCTGATTGGATTGTTTTTTTAAATATGGAAAAAAATATTCCTGTTCGGCCCTGATGTATTGGCCAATTTCTTTGTTAATTTGAAACAATCTTCGGCTTAGTTGCGGTAAAAGGGTAGAATGGTATTTCCCGGAATGAAGTAATATTTCCAGTTGATGTTTTGATTGTTCCAGCATTTCCAATATAACCGGATGATGTTCTACCATAATTAAATTGCACGACCCTTCGAGCGTAAGTGGCCCATCTAACCATTTATTTAAAAAATTCAATCGCATCTTCTTCCCCCTTTTCATTGCAAATTATTGTGCAATGCTGAGCGGGAATATGACGTTCCTCAACCGGAAATATGATAGTTATCAGTTTTTATTTCCGTTGCCTGCTGATATAGTAGAAGATTAATGCAACACCATTTGTTGAAAGGCGGCTGAGTCGCCATTAAATACATCAAAATCAACTTTTGTTTTAATGCCATTGATATGCCCTTCATTGCTGTGTTGCCAAAACTGCCAGGGTCTTTGAATACGCGGTTGTTGGGGTTCTTTATAATGAGCCACCCATAGTGGGTAATCATCAAATTCTTTACCTAAGTAACTTTCATAAAAACTGGCATAGGTGTAAATGATAGGCTTTACTTTATAAAAATTTTCTATGGTTTGTAGGTAATCTTTCAATCTTTTTTTGAGTTGGGTAGGGTTTACACCATACAATTCTTCTACATCAACCGCCGGCGGTAAATCGCCGGTTTTTAGTTGTACGGTGCGAATAAAATTTTGTGCCTGTTGTGCTCCGTTTTTAGTGGCAATAAAAAAATGATAGGCACCACGTGTAAAGCCAAATTGCAGTAAGTGCTGCCAGTTTATTTTAAATTGTTTATCGGCATCCGATAGTCCTTCGGTTGCCTTAATAAACACAAAACCAATGGCAATATGGTCTGATCTGGTATTTTTGACCATGCCCCAGCTAATATTGCTTTGATGTACACTCACATCAATGCCATGTATACTGTAGTTGTCGGGCAGTGGTATGCCAAAATCAGCATCATACGTAAATTCAATGGGGGTGGGGGTGTCTTTTTCCTGTTGAAACAAATATACCAACAGCAGCAGCAGTACCAGGAAAAAGCCTGTAAGCATCCATATAACCGGCGATGTTTTTTTCTTTTTTTTCTTAGCCATCCTGCGCAGCGAAATTGAGTTACAAAAATGACATATTCATGGAATAAAAATCAAAATCATTTTTCGAATAGAGGAAGATGTTGAAGATAAACGGCATTTTACCAGGAATGAACTTATTTTTACATTCATTATGCCGTATTTTAATTTAAATGATAGTCTGAATTTAATCAGTAAGTTCACCTTCGCCCGACTGTGGAATGCCGGCAAAGTATGGAGTAGTTATCGGATTAGCCGAATGCTCGGAAAGCCTGTTCAATGGGGTTTACCCATTTCTGTTTCGTTTGAACCTACTACTTCCTGTAACCTGCGTTGCCCTGAATGTCCGAGTGGTATGCGGGAATTTACCCGGCCTACCGGCATGCTGGAAAGCAGTTTCTTTAAAAAAACAATTGATGAAATTCACAAGGAACTATTGTACCTGATTTTTTATTTTCAGGGAGAACCTTATTTGAATCCTGCTTTTTTAGAGATGGTGCAATATGCACATGGTAAGGGTATTTATACTGCTACCTCTACCAATGCCCACTATTTAACCGATGAAAAAGCCAGAAAAACTGTTGAAAGCGGATTAGACAGGCTTATCATTTCTATTGATGGAACTACTCAGGATGTGTATCAGCAATACAGGGTAGGAGGTAAATTAGAAAAAGTAATTGAAGGAGCCCGTAATATTGTAAAATGGAAAAAAGCGCTGAACAGTAAAACACCTTTTGTATTTTTTCAGTTTTTAGTGGTGAAGCCGAATGAACATCAGATAGAAGCCATTAAACAATTGGGAAAAGAAGTTGGGGTAGATCAGGTTCGGTTTAAAACCGCACAGGTGTATGATTTTGAAAATGATCCTAATCAGTTAATTCCATCTATTGATAAATACAGCCGTTATAAAAAAGATAAATCGGGTAAACGTGTGGTGAAAAGTGGATTAGGTAACCATTGCTGGAAATTATGGCATGCCAATGTAATTACTTGGGATGGATTGGTGGTGCCTTGTTGTTTTGATAAAGATGCGCAGCACCAGTTGGGTAATTTGGCAACGCAAAGCTTTAAGGAAACCTGGCAAAACGAAAATTATAAGCAATTTAGAAGTGCTATTATGCAAAGCAGGAAAAATATTGATATTTGTGCCAATTGCAGTGAAGGATTAAAGGTTTGGGAAGATTGATAAAGGTTAAAAATAAATTTTATTTATGGAAATTGAGCAGGAAATACCGCAGTTACATTTTCGTAACGAACATCATAAAGCCATTGTAAATATTATTTTTACAGCAAATTGGTTGCAGGAAAAAATCAGGCAGTTTCTAACGCCTGAAGATATTACCGCTCAGCAATACAATATTTTACGTATTGTGCATGCCAGTGCCGTACCCCTTTCTACCTTGCAGATAAGAGCGCAGATGTTGGATAAAATGAGTGACACCAGCAGAATGGTTGACCGCCTGGCGGCTAAAAAATTATTAGAAAAACGGATGGCAACGAATGATAAACGAAAAGTAGCCATTTATTTAACTGCTGAAGGTGTGGGTGTTTTGCACAGAATTGAAGCAAGAATTCATGAGTTGGATGCAATGGTTGCTGCTTTATCGGTGGAAGATGCTCAATTGCTCAATGGTTTATTAAATGCTATCCGATAAGGTTACCTGCATTTTTCAGATATTAATTTTTTCTATATTAATATTATCTAACCGGTACATATTTATATTTCATCTACTTTAAAACAAAATGTACCAACTAACATTATCTTCGGTTTTTACAATGAATAGAATAAGCCAGTTTTGAATGGCTTGTGAATTTGTAATCTCCCAAAAATGAATCGCCTTATGTATGTAAAGCTGTTAAAGTCATTTTGTTTGCTTTTGTTTTGTTTAACAGGAAGTGCACTTTCACTTTGGTCGCAAAAAGCGCCGGTATTTGAAATGCGTGGTGTTTGGGTAGCAACAGTGGTAAATATTGACTGGCCTGCAGAAAAAGGCATGTCGGTTGAAGCACAAAAAGCCGATTTTATTCGTTTGTTAGATATGCAACAACGCAATGGAATGAATGCTGTTTTTGTACAGATACGGCCTGCTGCCGATGCTTTTTATCCTTCCTCATACGAGCCTTGGAGCGAATTTTTAAATGGGAAGCAGGGTTTGCCGCCTACGCCGTATTATGATCCGCTGGAGTTTATGATTGAAGAAACCCATCAACGCGGTATGGAATTTCATGCCTGGTTAAATCCATATCGGGCTGTTTTTAACATTCACACATCCTCTGTATCACCATCTCACATTACTAAAATTCATCCTGAATGGTTTGTAACGTATGGTAATACAAAATATTTCAACCCCGGCCTGCCGGAAGTGCGGCAATTTGTTACCCGGGTAGTTAAAGATATTGTTACCCGTTATAAAGTAGATGGAATACACATGGATGATTATTTTTATCCATATAGAATTGCCGGTAAGGAATTTCCTGATGAAAAAGCATACCGACAATACGGGAATGGATTGAGTAAGGATGATTGGCGAAGAAGTAACTGCGACAGCATTATTCATGCATTGTATCAAACCATTCGTGCCGTGAATCCTTTTGTGAAATTTGGAATCAGCCCGTTTGGTGTTTGGCGAAATAAAAGTCAGGATCCTGATGGAAGTAATACCAAAGCCGGACAAACTAATTATGATGATTTATATGCAGATATTTTATTATGGTTGAAAAAAGGCTGGATTGATTATGTAGCACCACAGTTATACTGGGAGCAAGAGCATAAGTTAGCCGATTTTGATACCCTGCTGGCCTGGTGGAATGCACATACTTATGGCAGAGATTTATATATTGGCCAGGCTATTTACCGTGCCGGAACCAATGCTGCCTGGCGTAACCCTAATGAATTACCCAATCAGTTAAAAGCTATTAGAAGCTATTCTACCACACAAGGCAGTATTTTTTTTAGCAGTAAAAATTTTGAAAGTAATCCCAATGGCTGGTCTGACAGTCTTCGCTATAATTATTATGCATTGCCTGCTATAGTGCCGCCCATGCCGTGGATTGACAGCACAAAACCACCAACACCCATATTTGCAAAAAGTAATGGCAATCTGTTTACGTTACATTATTCCGGTAAACAACCCGTTAAAGCATTTGCGATATTTGCCCTGCCCGAAAATGTTACTGAAAATATAGCCTATGCCACACTGATTAAATTATTGATTGCCGATAAAGCAGTAACTTATGAAAGGTTAGCTTCACTAATACCTGCCAATAACCGTTTATTTGCTGCAGTAGTGAGTGAACATAATGTGCTCAGTAATTGGATTGAGTTGAAATAATTACATGCAATAAAGAAGTGCTATTACTGTTGCGCAAAACTAATTCGTTTTAAAGGAAGATATGTTTTGGGGGTAATTAACAGCGGCACCCTTTCAACAACGGTAGTGGCATTGTCTAAACCAAATGCTTTTTGGTCAGATTGAGCCAGGTGTTTAATGGCAAAGTAAGCATCCATAATAAAACCTTCTTTAACCGAAAGTTCATTCTCTACCGACAGGAAGGTTTCCAGAATAACATAAGTAATATCTGTATGAAAGTTGCTTGCATCTAAGTCCTCATATTTATTAATACAACACAGCTCATTATTTTTTCTCATTTCCTGCATTACCATTTTAACCAGTAAATTAATTCGGGGCTGAATACGGAAACCAAGTTTGAAGTTTATTTTAATTACTTTATCCTGCAGTAACTCTGTAACACTATATGCCATTTCATAAGGGTTATCGGCCCTGTCAATGTGCACAAACCAATACACATCAGCACGTTTTGGTTTTCGGTTTAAAATGGAATCAATAATTCTTTTTTCTATATCTCCATCACTATCGGCCTTGGTTAAGTAAACCAAATGAGTGGCATATTTGGGTACTTCTTTATCTGCACTCAGCAATTGCAAAGGGGTTGTGTAGTCTTTTACTTTTAAGAATTGCAAATAACTGTTGGTAATTTTTCGGGCTTTAAACCAAACAAACATGATAAACATCAGGCCAAATTCAAAAAATAAAAACATCCAGCGTTGTTTTATTTTGGCAACATTGGTAATAAAGAAAGAAAATTCTACAATTAAAAAAATGGTCATAATAACGGCAATCAGCCAATGGTTCCATTTTTTTACACGGTACATAAACACAAACATGAGGCTGGTGGTCATTAACATAGCTATCACAATAGAAAAGCCATAGGCAGCTTCCATAGCAGAGCTATCTTTAAAATACAACATCATGCCTACACAACCAATCCATAATATCCAGTTAAGGCTGGGTATATAAATTTGGCCTTTTACGTTGGTAGGATATTTCACGGTAACTCTTGGCCAAAAGTTCATACTTATGGCTTCACTAATTAATGTAAATGAGCCGCTAATTAAAGCCTGACTGGCAATAATGGTAGCAAAAGTGGCCACTATAATTCCTACCAACAAAAACCAATGGGGCATTAATGCATAAAATGGATTGGTGTTACCTAAATATGTTTCTTTTTGAGTTAATAACCAGGCTCCCTGCCCCATATAATTAAAAATTAATGCAATTTTTACAAATATCCAACTCACCTGTATATTTTTTTTACCGCAATGCCCTAAGTCGCTATACAATGCCTCAGCACCTGTTGTACATAAGAATACCGCACCCAACAGCCAGAATCCATGCGGATAATTTATTAATAATTTAATACCATAATAGGGGTTGATGGCGTTGATGATTCCGGGATGATGCCATACTTGTAAAAAACCCAATAAAAAAATCATGCTAAACCATACCAGCATAATAGGGCCAAATGCAAATCCTACCACTTTGGTTCCAAAGCGTTGAAAGAAAAATAAAAGCGAAATAATACCTACTACAATGCCAATGGTAATTGCATTTCCGGGAATGATGGTATTTTGTAAAGAATGAATGCCATTTAAGCCCTCTACAGCTGAAGCTACAGAAATGGGTGGGGTAATAATGCCATCTGCCAATAAAGTGGCTGCACCAATTATAGCTGGTATGTACAACCATTTTGCATAACGCCTTACCAAAGCAAATAATGAAAAAATGCCACCTTCACCTTTGTTATCGGCCTGAAGGGTTAATAATACATATTTGAAAGTTGTTTGCAGGGTTAATGTCCATATAATGCAGGAAATACCCCCATAAACTAATTCTTCTGAAATGGGCCTATCACCAATAATTGATCTGAAAACATATAGAGGCGAAGTGCCAATATCTCCATATATAATACCTAATGTAACCAATAATCCGGCAGCAGATAATTGGTGTAAATGCTTTGAACTGTTTGATTCAGTTTTCATGATTTGCTTTAATTGTTATCATTTGGAGGTGTAACAGCATTGCTACTGTTGCATGCGAAATGTGGCAGTTATATTTTAAGAAAACAGGAGAAAGGTGAATGATGGTAATAGCCACGTAAAAATATTACGGATAGAAAGTGTAAAGGTTGGGTTGCCATATTGATAAGAATGTGCAAAGTTATAACACATTAATACCCACTATGGATAACAGGTAACCGTATTAAGCAAAATTTAATACGTTAGGGGTATATTTTTATGTCAAAACAACATTAGCCACTGATGTAGATGATTGATGCCATTTTCCAAACAGGGTTTCTACTGCGTTGAATCGGTAATTGAAAATTTGTTGCAATTGTTTTTTTACCATAAGGCTGTTGGCAATATCTCCCAAAAAACTAAATGGAATTTTGTAGTGAACAATATCCGTCATCTCAACGCCACCGTTAACTGATTTAAAATGGTGTTGGTGATGCCAGAGTGTATAAGGTCCAAAGCGTTGTTCATCCACAAAATATTGTTGCGGCACTACATGTGTAATTTCGGTCATCCAGTATAATGGAATACCCAATATTGGTTTTAACGTATATTCAATAATTTGTCCGGCATACATTTCAGTACCGTGGTGTTTGCTGATGATTTCAAATCCTAAATTGGCGGGTGTAATGGTTTTTAAATTATCGGGTTTGCTAAAAAAATCCCATGCTGTAGCAATATCTGTAGGAATATATTGAATGGTTTTGATAGAATAAACTTTTGACATCCTTTTATTTTACCGTTATAACAAAATAAAAACAGTAAGGTTCTCGGTGACGATGAAAAACCTTACTGTTATGCGTATTTCTTAAGTTACAGCGCAAAGTGTCCGCGAATGCCAAATACATGCACCGGACCCCTGTCTTTATTATACCCCGGATTGTTCACAAACTGATAATCGAAGGTTAACCAAAAGTTGTTGAACAAGTAAGTATTGTAATAAGCTTCAATAATACCTTCGTGTCCATAATTCAATGCGCCATCACCAATAATAAAACCATAACCTCCGGCAGCCAAAAAATCGCGATGTTCTTTCGAAATGCCATTCAGTACACCTGCAATACCTGCCACATCCGCCGGCCTATGCCAGCGGGTTCCTTTCACAGCCAGCCCAATACTGGCCGACTGATCAATTTCTGTGAATGCCCAGGTGGCATATTTGCCATCATTCCAACCTAATCTGGAAAAAATACCAATATCATCATTCAATGCCTGTTCTGCACTCAGGCCTAATCCAAATTTTTTACCTCCATAAGTATTATTTTCGGCTTCCCCACTAATTACACTTAATAAATAATTATTGTTGTTATTCAATGCATTGATTCCTTGTTGATAAGCAGGTGCACGGGTATAGGAATTGGTAATGATAAAACGAACGGCACCGGGTTGACGATTGATGTTATATTTTTTCTCAATTTCAAGTGTTTCAGAATGCGCTTTAGATAAGTGGTATTCCATTTTATGGGAATTGGCTATAGTTGGAACAGCTACACTGGATAAACGAAATGACCAGTTGTTTTGATACCATTCTGCTACAATGCCATAAGTATAGCCACGTGCGTTGGCAGGATAATCCCATGCACCGTTACCCATTAACGACCAGTTAAAAAATTGTGTTCTGGGGTCGTGACTATAAGTATTGTCATCATAAAAATCGCTGATAGCAAATTTTCCGGCAGTAATGGTGATACGATTATTAGGTACTTTATCGGTCACCTGATTTTCATCATCGGCAACGTTGGTGTATTTGCTATTACCCAGTGCAATATTTTGCTGCAAATAGGCTCTTGCTATAAATAATTGTGGTGCAACATTACCCACCCGATAGGTTTCACCGTTTAATGCGCCTGCAACACCTTGTGAATAACTCAGCCCATTACCTCCCGACATTTCAGGATTAAAATATGCTGCTGCTCCTTTCCATAATTTTCTTCCAAGAAATAAAGTTGTAGTTAAACTGGTGGCACCGGTTTCTACAGCATTGTCTAAACTGTTTTTACCACTATATGCAGCTGAAAAACCTGAATGGCTCTGTGAAATTACCGTTAGCTGAAAATGATGGCTCCAATTGCCGGAGCTATCCATCTGAAATACAGGTTGTGCATGTATTTTAACGCAGGCAAATAATAGGGTAGAAGTAAATATCCATTTCATGAGGTAAAAAAATTGAAAAATGATTGTATTCGATTCATGTTTATTTGTGTTAGTAAAATAGTTAACCTATCAGGAAAATAATCCATTCATAAACTAATAGGAAAAATATTTTTTAAACTACAATAATTGATTTAAAGCCATTGGCCAAATTTCCTGATAAACCAGACCTTGATTAATTGGGTTAATATACAGTAAGCGATTAATATTACAATAAGAAATGGGAAATATATCCAGGGCAGGGGTTGCATTTTTAGTGCATCTGCCAATGGCGAGAAGGGAATATAAATTCCAAGTATCATAATGGCCAATGTTAATGTAATAACCGGTACCGTTGCCCAACTTTGTATAAATGGTATTTTGGTTGTTCTAATCATATGAACAATCAATGTTTGTGATAATAAACCTTCTATAAACCAGCCACTTTGGAAAAATGATTGATGTGCTGGACTATTTGCTTTAAAGAAAAAGAACAATAAAGCAAATGTTGCATAATCAAAAATTGAACTGATAGGTCCAATAAAGAACATAAACCTGGCTATTCCACTTGCATCCCATTTTTTGGGTTTTTCCAAATATTCAGCATCCATTTTATCCCATGGAATGGATATTTGCGAAATATCATACAATAAATTTTGCACCAATAACTGAATGGGTAACATGGGTAGAAAAGGCAGAAATGCACTGGCGCCCAGCATACTGAACATATTACCAAAATTGCTGCTGGCAGTCATTTTAATGTATTTAATGATATTGCCAAATGTTCTTCTTCCATAAATCACCCCTTTTCTAAGTACCATCAAATCTTTTTCCAACAGAATAATATCTGCACTTTCTTTGGCAATATCCGTAGCCGTATCAACAGAAATACCCACATCGGCATCACGAAGTGCACCGGCATCATTAATGCCATCGCCCATGAAGCCAACGGTATGCCCTTTGGCTTGCAATACTTTTACTACCCTGCTTTTTTGTAGTGGACTTAATTTGGCAAAAATGTTAATGTCGTCAATTCTTGCCATCAGTTCATCGTCAGAAATTTTCTCTAACTCATTACCCAGTAAAATATGTTGTACAGTAATGCCTACATCTTTACAAATTTTCTTAGTAACAGTTTCGTTGTCGCCGGTTAATACTTTTAAAGTAATACCTAATTTCTGTAATGCCTCAATGGAAGGTTGTGCAGAGGGTTTTGCCGGATCCAGAAAACCAATAAAACCCGTAATGGTCATGTCTTTTTCATCAGCAACAGAATAGGTAAGTGCTCTGTTATCAAATTCCTTGATGGCTACCAATAAAACCCTTAACCCTTCTTTGTTTAATTTTTTTGAAGTGTTTAAAATGGTTTTACGCATAACTTCATCAATCGGAATTACTTTATCGTTTTCAATATGTAATTCTTTGTCTTCTCCGGGATCAAAAGCATGTGTGCAAAGGTCTAAAATTTCTTCCACTGCACCTTTGCAGATGAGCAGGTGTTTGCCGTTTTTCTGTTTTAGAATAACAGACATTCTTCTGCGTTGAAAATCAAATGGAATTTCATCCACTTTTGTATATTGTTCTTCAGCTTTCAGATAATCATGTAATTCGGCATGTTCCAGTACAGCAACATCTAACAGGTTTTTTAATCCGGTTTGGTGGAAGCTGTTCAGGTAGGCCCATTTTAATACCTCATCATCATCATCTCCAAATACGTTCAAGTGGCGTTCCAACACAATTTTGTCCATGGTTAATGTGCCCGTTTTATCGGTGCATAAAATATCCATGGCGCCAATGTTTTGAATGGCATTCAGGCGTTTTACAATTACTTTCCTCTTACTCATGTTTAACGCACCTTTTGCTAAATTGGCGGTAACAATCATGGGTAGCATTTCGGGGGTTAAACCTACCGCTACAGCAATGGCAAACAGTAAGGCTTCGAGCCAGTTATGCTTTACTACACCATTTAAAATAAAAATGAGCGGAACCATAAACAGCATAAACCGAATTAATAGCCAGCTTACACTGTTTACACCTTTATCGAAACTGGTTTCTGCCCTTTTGCCGGTTAGCGATTTACTGATAGAGCCAAAATAAGTTTGGTTGCCTATGTTCACTACAATAACAGTTGCAGCACCACTTACCACATTGGTGCCCATAAAACAAATGTTCTCTAATTCCAAAGGCGATTTTTGTTCGGCATCTGTAATGCTGATGTCTCTTTTTTCAACAGGTAGCGATTCGCCGGTTAACATAGCCTGACTTACAAATAAGTCTTTAGATGCCCAAACACGGCAATCGGCAGGAATCATATCTCCTGCAGAAAGTAATACCACATCTCCAACAGTTAAATCCTTAATATCCACTTCTTTTTTTCCTTCACCATTACGCAAAACCGTTGCCGTTGTTTTAACCATGCTTTTCAGCTGCTCTGCAGCTTTATTGCTTCTAAATTCCTGCCAAAATCTTAAAAAAGAGCTGAGTAATACCATTACGCCCACAACAGTTACTGTTTTATAATCTCTTTCACCGGGTGCAGCAGTAATAATATCTGTTATAATAGAGATGGCAGCTATTATAATTAATACTCCAATAAATGGATTCAGAAATGCCTCGAGTAGTTGAAGGTACCAGGATGGTGCTTTTTCGTGTGAAACCTCATTGAGCCCAAATTCCTGTTCTCTTTCTTCTTTCTCTTCTGTTGAAAGGCCGGTTTCTTTTGTTTTTAATAAAGTAATTACTTCGGGTTTTGAAGCAGTAGCTACCTGTTTTAATTTGGTTACAGAGGCAGATTGAACGGCCTGAGCTGTATTTTCTCCTGAAAAGGAAATATGCTTCACTAATTTAGCTGCTGTTGTTTTTAACATAACGCCCGGATTTTTCCCGTTAAAATTAATTGTGTTTCATGCCGGTAGTAAACAACCCACTGTAATAGCAAAGCTTTACAATAGGTTATAGCAATGCACCACAACTTCGGCTAAAAAGTAGCGTATGACAAAAAAGTGAAAATACAATATGCATGAGTATTGTTTTTAACTGTTAACGACTATTTGCTTCCATAGCCACAGTTAAAAACGTTTGTGCAGCTTAGGAAGAGAATCTTAAATTACTATGGTCCGAACCGGTTTCCATTTGCTTCATAATTAAATTGCGTGCAAAAGTAAGGGTATATCTTATTTCAAAAGTCAATTCAAGCTGTTTTTATTTTATTAAATAAATATTAAAAAGTAGTTACTTTAAACAGGCTTTATATTGCTTGTGGTAATAAATATTTAAGTACAGTACTTGAATGCAGTACTTTTTAATAAATTTTGTAAACTTGGTTGAATCTTAAAAATTGTAAAATGAAATTATTGATCAAAAATATGGTTTGCGACAGATGTATTAAAGTTGTAGGACAATTATTGGATGATACCGATATTTCCTATAAAAATATAAAGTTGGGTGAAGTAGAAACTATGTATGTACCATCTGAAACACAATTGTCAGCCTTTAAAAAATTACTTTCCGAAAATGGTTTTGAAATATTGGATGACAAGCGCTCTGCACTGGTTGAATCTCTTAAAAACATCATTATTCAACTCATTCAGAAGAATAGTGAAGAGTTCTTTACCCATAAACTATCATCAATATTAGAAGATGCCACAGGATATGACTATCATTTTTTAAGTACATTATTTTCTTCTGTAGAAGGCGTAACCATTGAAAGATATACCATTTTACAGCGAATAGAAAAAGTGAAAGAGCTATTAACCTATGATGAAATGAATTTAAGCGATATTGCTTTTGCAATGGGGTATAGCAGTGTTGCACATTTATCTGCTCAATTTAAAAAAATGACCGGATTTACGCCTACTGAATTTAAAAAAATTGGAGGACAAAGAAAGCCGCTCGATAATATTATTTGATTCGGAATTATCATCAACCATAATAATCAATACTTTCTTAATGTAATTATTTTGTAAACTAAACTATAAATGTTGTAATACTCAGGCTTTGCTTTGTAAGGAGCTTTGTGGTATCAAACATTTATGTATGCAAACAGTTAAGAAAATATTTCCGGTAATTGGTATGAGTTGCGCATCTTGCGCAATTAGCGTAGAATCAATGTTGCAGCCTGTTAATGGTGTGGTACATGCCAATGTGAATTATGCAGCACAACAGGTAATGGTTGAGTATGATGAATCGGTTGTAACACCACAAAAATTAAAGTCTGTTGTTCAATCAATTGGATATGATTTAATGATTGATGAGAAAGGGGATATACATAAAAGTAAACAGCGCGAGGATTTACAGTTTCGTATGCTACAACAAAAAACCTTTTTTGCTTTTCTCTTTTCCATCCCTGTGGTATTAATCAGTATGGTTTTTATGCATGTACCTTATGGCAATTGGATGATGATGTTTTTATCCATTCCTGTTGTTTTTTATTTTGGACGTCAGTTTTTTATCAATGCATTGAAGCAGGCCAGGCATGGAAAAGCAAATATGGATACGTTAGTTGCACTTAGTACTTTCACTGCTTTTTTATTTAGCACTTTTACAACAGTTTTTCCGTCTTTTTGGATTAGCCGCGGATTACCAGCACATGTTTATTTTGAGGCATCTGTTGTAATTATTACGTTTATTTTATTAGGGAAGTTGTTGGAAGAAAAAGCAAAGTCAAATACTTCTTCCGCACTGAAAAAATTAATGCAATTGCAACCTGATACAGTAACTATTTTTGAAAATGGTGCTGAAAAGCAAATACTGACAGCTGAAGTTGCAATAGGTAATATGGTTGTTATGAAACCAGGTGAAAAAGTGCCTGTAGATGGCATTGTTACAAAGGGAACTTCTTTTGTTGATGAGAGTATGATTAGCGGAGAGTATACACCGATTGAAAAATATGAAGGTAGCAGTGTGTATGCCGGAACAATCAATCAAAAAGGCCATTTTATATTTAGGGCCGAAAAAGTGGGTGGTGACACAGTATTGGGGCATATTATACAATTGGTGCAGGAGGCACAGGGCAGCAAAGCACCTGTGCAACGATTGGCAGATAAAGTAGCCGGTATTTTCGTTCCGGTTGTAATGGGTATTGCTTTGCTTGCTTTTGCTGTTTGGTTGCTGTTAGGCGGAAATGATGCCTTTTCACATGCTTTACTTGCTTTTGTTACGGTATTAATTATTGCCTGTCCATGTGCATTGGGTTTAGCAACACCAACCGCAATGATGGCAGGTATAGGTAAAGGAGCTGAAAATAATATCCTGATTAAAGATGCTGAAAGCCTTGAAGCAGGCTACAAAGTAAATGCCGTTGTTTTAGATAAAACAGGCACACTCACAGAAGGAAAGCCAACTGTAACAGAAATTGTTTGGAATAAAACCATTGCTGATCGTCATTTGCCTGCTAACATTTTATATGCACTTGAAGCTAAATCCGAGCATCCGCTGGCAGAGGCTGTGCTTAATTATATAAAAAAAGAACAAACTGATAATGATATTCATTTAACCGATTTTCAAAGTATTACAGGCAGGGGTATCAGAGCACTTTTTGCAAATAAATTGTGGCTGGTTGGAAACAAACGAATGATAGAGGAACATAAGCTTTCACTCAATAATGAACTACTTTCATTGGCTGATTCCTGGCAACAATCTGCTAAAACTGTGGTTTATTTTGCAAACCATTTACAGGTGCTGGCTATTATTGGAATAACGGATGAAATTAAGCCAACTGCATTAGCAGCTATACATACGCTTCATGAAATGGGTATTGCAGTGTATATGCTTACCGGCGATAATCAATCCACTGCCGCAGCAGTAGCAAAATCGGTTGGTATAACACATTATACAAGTGATGCATTGCCTGCACAAAAAGCAAAATTCATTCAGGATCTTCAGCAACAGGGGAAGATAGTAGCAATGGTGGGTGATGGGATAAATGATAGTCAGGCCTTAGCATTGGCCAATGTTAGTATAGCCATGGGTAGCGGAACCGATATTGCAATGGATGTAGCCAAAATTACCCTTATCACGAAAGATCTAACTGCGTTGCCAAAAGCTTTAGTACTATCAGCAAAAACGGTACGTATAATCCGTGAAAATCTTTTTTGGGCATTCATTTACAACATAATAGGCATTCCTATTGCTGCCGGTATTTTATATCCGGTTAATGGTTTTTTGTTAAATCCTATGATAGCCGGTGCAGCTATGGCATTTAGTTCTGTTTCAGTAGTGTTGAATAGTTTACGTTTAAAAACAATTCGCTTGTAATGTACCCCATTCACATTGCTGTTGTTTCTAAAAATATTGTAAAGTCGTTTAAAAATTTTGTAATAGTTAGAACATTTATGTTCTCTAATTTTGTTAAAAAATAAAAATAATTTTATGAAATCATTAAAGTTTAAAACAAATATCCAGTGCAGCAGTTGTGTTGCCAAAGTATCTCCTGTGCTGAATAACGAAAAAAGTATTGAACATTGGGAAGTAGATACAACGAACAAAAATAAAGTTCTTACAGTACAAACCGGTTCGATGGAAGAAAAGGAGATTGTTCAATTGGTTAAGAATGCCGGATATACAGCTGAGCCACTATCTTAACTTTGGCAAATTATAATTCTATAGTATCTTTACTTATGACATTCAACGTGAATCAAACCTTCTTAAATAAAATCGGTCGTTTTTTTATAAAAATTGTCACTACTCTTTTTGTTCATAAGAAGGATTGTTGTAAGTAACAGTATATTTAAAATTGTGTTATTTTTGTTTTTTAAGATTGTAAAAATTTTTTGTTACACATAAACATTGATTTGAAAAAGTTTTTCACCATATTACTATTGTTACTGTATGGCCTGAGTGTTCAGGGTGCCACCATTCAAGTACATTATTGCATGGGTAAATGGGCAGGAATTGAGCTGGTGAAAAGTTCCGATAATACCAACTGCAGTAATTGTGGCATGCTGCTCAAAAAGAGCAGAAAAGGTAATTGCTGTAAAGATGTGCAACAAAAAATACAAGTTAGTCAAGACCAGTCTACTGCCCATTCATTTGTTTTTCAAGCTGCACAACCCGTATTTGTATTGCCAGCAAAATCGGCAATGGAAAACTTAGCGCTTTACTTTCCATCACTATTCATTCAGATTCCAGCAACACATGTACCACCTGATTTGTGCAGTGTGCAGCTTTTCATACGGAATCGTATTTTTCTGATATAGTATTATTTCCTTACTTGTAGCCCGGGCTCCTTGCCTTAGGGCTATTTTGTATGCCTTTGTGTATAGTGCATTGTATTTTCCACTCATTTTTATATTTAAAAATATTGTAGCATGATTGCAAAGATCATCAGTTGGTCGCTGCGGAATCGGTTTGTGGTATTATTGATTACCATTGGCTTAGTCATTTTGGGCATCCTCAACATTCAAAAAAATCCGGTGGATGCTATTCCTGATTTAAGTGAAAACCAGGTAATTGTTTTTACGGAATGGATGGGCCGAAACCCGCAATTGATAGAAGACCAGATAACTTATCCATTAGTATCTAATCTGCAGGGCATCCCCCGTATCAAAAACATCAGGGGCACTTCCATGTTTGGGATGAGTTTTGTGTATGTAATATTTGATGATGACGTTGATATTTATTGGGCACGTACCCGTGTACTGGAACGATTAAACTATGCCCAACGTTTGTTACCCCAGGGTGTAACCCCTTCACTTGGCCCTGATGGAACGGGTGTTGGCCATATTTTCTGGTATCATCTTAATGCACCAAAAATGGATTTGGGTGAACAGCGGGCACTACAGGATTGGTACATTAAATTTGCTTTGCAAACCGTACCGGGCGTTGCCGAAGTAGCGTCTTTCGGAGGCTTTGAAAAACAATATCAAATTATATTGGACCCTGTAAAGATGCAATTCTACAATGTGTCTATGATGGATGTAATGAATAAAGTAAAAGCTAATAACAATGATGTGGGGGGGCGGAAATTTGAGATGAGCGATATGGCGTATATCATACGGGGATTGGGTTATATAAAAAATAAAGAAGATGTTGAGAATATATCTTTAGCTCAGTACAATGGTATCCCTGTTCGCATTAAAGATATAGGAAGCGTGCAGTTGGGTGGGGATTTGCGTCTGGGTATTTTTGACGAGAATGGCGAGGGAGAAGTGGTGGGTGGTATAGTAGTGATGCGATATGGTGAAAATGCAGATAAAGTAATAAAGGCAATAAAAGCAAAAATAAAAGATGTAGAAAAAGGTTTACCCGAAGGGGTTACATTTAAAACTTCTTATGACAGAAGTGGATTGATAGAAGCCGCCATTGAAACGGTAAAAGGAAAACTGATAGAAGAAATAATCGTGGTTTCCCTGGTAGTGCTGGTTTTTCTTTTTCACTGGCGCAGTGCACTTAGTATCATTATTCAAATTCCCATAACAATTGCCACGAGTTTTATCCTGTTGAATGCATTTGGTATGTCATCCAATTTAATGTCTTTAACGGGCATTGCATTAGCCATTGGCGTTATAGTGGATAATGGAATCATAATGTCTGAAAATAGTTATCGCCAGCTTTCCGAATGGCAAAACAGCAATCACCCTGAAAATAAGTAATAGTATGAATTTTTTAAAAAAATTAAAAGAGCGTTCCAACAAAAAAAAATCTTCTTACCGGAAAGTTCCTGAAGATATAAGAATGTCAATCATAGAGCGTGCCTGCAAACAGGTATCGAGAGGGATATTTTTTTCTACCATTATTATTATTACTTCTTTTCTGCCGGTATTTCTTTTAACAGGGCAGGAAGGTAAATTGTTTCATCCCCTGGCTTATACAAAAACATTTATCCTTGCAGTAGATGCGATATTGGCGATAGCACTGGCGCCGGTACTCATTTCTTTTTTTATGAAGGGGAGGTTTTTACCGGACAATGCTAACCCTGTAAACCGGGTACTTGAAAGAATTTATGAACCTATTATCAGGGCCTGTATCAAAAGAAGGTGGATAACCCTTGGTGCGAATATAGTAGCGCTGGTAATCAGTATCCCTTTGGTGATGGGCCTTGGTCGGGAGTTTATGCCCCCCTTAGATGAAGGTTCACTTTTATTTATGCCCGTAATGATGCCGGATGTTTCTAACTCGGAGGCCAAACGTTTATTGCAGGTACAGGATAAAATTATTAAAAGTGTTCCGGAAGTAGCCCATGTACTGGGCAAAGCCGGCAGGGCCAATACAGCTACAGATAATTCTCCTATCAGCATGGTAGAAACCATTATTATGCTGAAACCAAGAAACGAATGGAGAAAGGGGTTTACCAAAGACAGTATTATCAATGAACTGAATGCAAAGCTTCAGATACCCGGTGTAACCAACGGATGGACACAGCCTATCATCAACCGCATCAATATGCTTTCCACAGGCATCAGAACAGATGTGGGGATTAAAGTATATGGTCAGGACTTAGACACGATTTATGCTTTTGCACAACAAATTAAAAAAGTGTTAGACGGAACCCCTGGTGTAAAAGATTTATATGTAGAACCAATTACCGGGGGAAAATATATTGACATAACTGTAAAACGTGATGAAATCGGAAGATATGGATTAAGTATTGATGATGTAAACACAGTAGTGGAAAGTGCATTGGGTGGTGTCAGGCTTACCACAACCATTGAAGGGCGGCAACGTTTTTCTGTCAATGCACGTTTTGGCCAAAACTTCCGAAATAATATTCAGGCATTAAAAAGGCTGCAGATTCAAACACCCGGTTATGGCCCCATTCCGCTGGAAGCAGTAGCAGATGTAAAAATTACAGAAGGCCCCCCTATGATTAACTCAGAAAATGCCATGCTCAGGGGAACCGTACTTTTTAATGTGAGGGAAAGAGACTTAGGCAGTACTGTTGATGAAGCACAAAAAAGGGTAAGCGCAATGATTGCTAAAATGCCCAAAGGATATTTTCTTGATTGGAGCGGACAATACGAAAATTTAATCCACGGCGAAAAAACATTAAAAATGATTTTGCCGGTTGTGCTGGTTATCATTTTTATGTGTATGTATTTTGCTTTTCATTCCGCACGGGAAGCTTTCTTCAGTCTGATTTCTATTCCTTTTGCATTGATTGGGGGTGCCTTGATGATTTATTTCTGGCATGTCAATTTATCTGTTGCTGTAGCTGTTGGCTTTATTGCATTGTTTGGTTTAGCAGTAGAAACAGGGATTGTAATGGTTATTTATCTCAATGATGCTATGGACCAATTAATAGTAAAAAAAGGAAACTCAAGTAAAACAATTACCAGAGATGATTTAAGGGAATATGTAATTGCCGGTGCAGCTAAAAGATTAAGGCCAAAGCTGATGACCGTAAGTGTATCCCTATTTGGTTTGGTCCCCATTCTTTGGAGTACAGGTGTGGGAAGTGATGTAATGATTCCTATTGTACTACCTATGATTGGTGGAGTAATTACTTCATCAACACATATACTTTTGGTAACACCATTAATATTTTTAATGCAAAAGGAATATGAGCTAAAAAAGCACGGGAAAATAGAAGTATTGGAAACAAAACATTAAATGTAAAAGTGGTAATGAAAAATGACATATTTAATTTAAAACATGTTTTCATGAAAAGAAAATTTTTTTTTATAACAGGGTTATCGATTTTCATAACTTTCTCAGCCCGGTCTCAAAAAATATTAAACATTAATTCAATCCTCGATTCTATTCAGTCTAGTAATCCATCCATGAAAATGTACGATGCAGAAATACGTTCATTGGATGAAGCCGCCAAAGGTGCTAAAAGCTGGATGGCGCCTGAATTAACTTCCGGTTTTTTTATGACGCCTTATGCGCCAAGATATTGGAAGGCGGCAAACGGGGTGCCAGGTATGGGGCAATATGTAATTGGTGCCCAGCAAATCATTCCTAATCCCAAACGGTTAAAAGCAGACGCTAACTATATGTCATCCATGTCCTCTGTTGAAAAAGAAAAAAAAGGGTATACACTCAATCAGCTATACGCAGAAGCAAAGAAAAATTATTACGAATGGATAGTGATTAAAAAGCAACTGCTGATTTTGGATGATAATGAAAAGCGCCTGAACTACATGATTCAAAGCGCTGAAATACGTTATAAAAACGGGCTGGGAAAAATTAATGCGTATTACAAAGCCAAAGCAGCATTGGCCAATGTACAGAATAGCAGGATTATGCTGGAGAACCAAATAAAACAAAAAAAATACATCCTTAATACATTAATGTATCGCGATAAAACAATTGACTTTGACATTGATACTGCCTATACTTTAAAAGATTATCAAAACATAGTATTTGATACTACCTTATTTGTAACCAACAGGAGCGATGTAAAAGCCCTTGAAAAGGAAATGTATGTTAACCGGTTAAAACAGGAAACCGAAAGGACAAGGTTGTTGCCTGAATTTGGGGTACGGTTCGAAAACTCTTATGGATGGGCACAGCAGCCATTGCAATTCTCGGCAATGGGTATGGTAAGGTTGCCAATGGCAAGATGGTCTTCTAAAATGAATAAAGCCAATATTGAAAGCCTGAAATGGAAAAACGAATCGTTGCAGCAGCAAAAGCAAATGATTTTAAATGAATCTGTAGGCACAGCTTATGGAATGAGGACAGATATCCTCAACAAAAACAAACAAATAAAATTGTACGAAGAAAAAATTTTGCCGGCCTTATACAAAAACTTTAAAACCTATGAATTGGGATATGAACAAAATACAGAAGAACTGTTTGAATTATTTGATGCCTGGGAAACATTAAACATGACACAGTTCGAATACCTCGGGCAGTTGCAACAATTACTGGCTATGCAGGTTGAGCTGGAAAGAATTCTTCAAATACGATAAATTAAAAACATTTATGAGTGGAAAGAAAAATAAAATACTAATTATTATCATGGCTGTAATAGCACTATTAGCTGCTGTTGCCTTACTCTATTTTAAATTCCTGCATCCTAAAAATGCTATTCATACCCAGCATAGCGGGATGGCTGATATGGGAAACATGAATATGCCTGCAAAAGAAGAAAAGGTTTTGTACACTTGTTCCATGCACCCGCAAATTATTCGTGAGCAGCCGGGCAATTGCCCTATTTGCGGCATGCGGTTGGTAAAAAAAGAAAACGAAAGTAAAAAGATACACGATATGTCTTTGCATACCTTGTTACTACCAACCAATAGTTACGCTGTTTCTAGCATACCTGCCACTACCTTACTCAAGAGTAAAGAACCAATAGAAATAAATGCACTCGGATATACAGCCTACAATACTAAAGAAGTAGGGGCTATATCAGCCAGGATAAGCGGCAGAATTGAAAAATTATATATTCGGTACCGCTATCAGAAAATCAGCAAAGGCCAAAAGATAATGGACATTTATAGCCCTGAGTTACTGACTGCACAGCAGAATCTTTTATTCCTGCTAAAGAACGATCCATCAAATACTTTATTAATTAATGCCGCTAAAGAAAAACTATTATTACTGGGTTTTCCAGGTGAACAATTACAGCAGGTAATAACCACACAACAACCACTGTTTACAGTTTCTGTTTACAGCAATTACAGCGGTCACATTCATGATGCTTTAAATAGTGGGATGAATAATAATGCAGTTCCGGAAGCCCCGGCTATGAATGAAGCTACCTCAATAACTACGCAGGGGCTTGCCCTTAAAGAAGGGATGTATCTGCAAAAAGGGCAAACAATTTTTGAAGTGTATAACATGGATAAAGTATGGGTGTTGCTTAATATTTACCCATTAGATCAGCCTTTTATTAAAGTGGGTAATAAAGTAAGAATAGTACCGGAAGCAAGGCCCGACAAAGATTTTCGCAGCTTCATTTACTTCATTGAACCCTTCTTCCGCCCGGGAAGTAAAACGGTAACAGCAAGAGTAAATGTTGATAATAATGTTTTACAATTGCCCATAGGCAGCCAGGTAAGGGCAACTATTTTTAGTAACCCGGTAAATGCAGAATGGTTACCCCGTGAAGCGGTATTATCACTTGGCCTTGAAAAAGTGGTTTTTGTAAAAAGTGGAAACGGATACAAGGCGCAAAAAATAGAAACAGGCGTAACTTATAAAAATCTGATCCAGGTAACAGGTGGTATTACTCCTGTCGATTCAGTAGCAGCCAATGCGCAGTTTTTAATGGATAGTGAAAGTTTTATAAAAGTTCAGGGTAAGGATTAACTAATGAAAAAAAATGAAAAAATGAAAAAAATATTGATAATGGCAGGATTAATACTTTTATCTCTTGCCTGTAAAAATAAAAATGCAAAAAATACTGTCCATTCAGAACATACAAAAGATACAGCCGGCGTGTATTATACCTGCTCTATGCACCCGCAGGTAATGCTGGATAAACCCGGCAACTGCCCTATATGCGGCATGAAACTGATAGAAGTAAAGAAAAGTATAACGCAGGATGACAACGAGGTAAAATTGAATGAGCAGCAAATTCAATTGGGCAATATTTTAACAGATACCATACACAATAGAATGATGATTGGCGACCAAATGGTTTTGACTGCAACACTAAATGCCGATCAGCAAAAAATTAACGCCGTTAGTGCAAGAGTGATGGGAAGAGTTGAACGGTTATACTTTAAAAATTTGGGCGATTATGTTCATAAGGGAGATAAGTTATATGATTTATACAGTGAAGAACTGAATAATGCCAAACAGGAATACATACTTTCTTTAGAAAAAAAAGAAAATCTTGATAATTCAACAATAGATTTTAACGGATTAGTGCAAAGCGCCAAAAACAAATTAGCGCTATGGGGGTTATCTGAATCGCAAATAAAGGATTTAGCAAGTACAAAAGTCATAAACCCGGTCACAACTTTTTATAGTCCCGTTAGCGGTTATATTACCACCTTAGATATACGCGAAGGGGAATATATAAATGAAGGCGGTACTATTGTCAGGATTACTAATCTATCATCACTTTGGGCAGAAGCACAGGTTTATATTTCCCAACTGTCACAGATTGATGTTAATGCAACTGCTCATGTTCAATTTCCTGATTTACCCGACAGGGAAATGACAGGAAAAATTGAATTCACCAATCCGGAAGCTAATCCGCAAACACGTATTACTTTACTGCGGGTAAATGTGGCTAATAGTGATAATCTGCTTAAGCCCGGCATGCCGGCATATGTAATTATAAAGGGGAAACAGGTAAATGCCTTAACATTACCCTCCGATGCAGTACTTCGTACCGGCACCGGTGCATCTGTATGGGTGCAAACCGGCAATCGCTCATTCAAAACCAGAATGGTTGAAATTGGCATGGAAGATGGAGATAGGGTTCAGATAAAATCGGGCCTTCAACCGGGGGATGTTATCGTTATCAGCGGCGCTTATTTATTAAACAGCGAGTATATTTTTAAGAAAGGCGCTAACCCCATGGCCGGGATGAAGATGTAAAACTGTAAATAAGGAAATAGATTTGTCCGTTCGTTTCAATGGGAGTGTAAAATAAACTATATCAGTTAATAATTTTGAGGTATAATACTGAAAAATAGTTGGTAAAATCGTCTGTAATTCAATACAGAGTTGAATTATGAGGAAGTTTGGTGAAAACACTTTCACCAAACTTTTTTTGTTTATGAAAAAGCTAAAAAAAACGTTACTGGAGTTGTCAATCTTTGTCGGTAATAGATAGGGTGGGGTAAACAACAGAATAAACAACGATTTAAGTGCAAAAACTGCGGCACTCTATTTAGCAATAATGACAAGTTACAAACTGTTGAAAACCGTTTTATATGGTTCAAAAAATGGATATTAGAAAGGCAAACATACAAAACATTGCAAAGGGAAAGCGGCTTATCAAAAGATACTTTGCAACGCACCTTTTATCACTTTTTAGCTTAAGCTCCTTTAACCCCAATAATTCACCACGACAATGTATATTTAGGGGTAAATGCTACTTATTTTAAACGCTTTTGTGTGGTGTGTTATCAAGATGATTTATTGAGTTATACCCAGTTATTTCGCTTCTCTGATGCAGAGCGATATGAAGAGATTAAAGAAGATTTAAGCAACCAGGGTCATTTACAATTTATGATTATAGACGGCAGGTTTAACAGCGGAGCGTTTGAAACATTTTTGCGGCAAATGATAAAGTATAGCAGGCAGAAACTATATTTTGTAACAGAAGGGCACCCAGCGTACAAAACAAAAAAACTAAATGAATGGCTCCAGGCAAATAGAAACAAGATTGAAGTATTTTTTCTTCCACCATACAATCCGGAATTGAATCCGCAGGAGTATGCCAATCAGGATGTAAAAACAAATATGATAGGTAAGAAAAGGCCAATCAATAGGGCTCAAATGCGAACCAACGTGGAAGATTTTATGTACAACAGGAAAAAAGACAAAAGGCAGGTGCAAAAGTACTTTCATGTAAGCCATGTCAGGTATGCGGCGTAGCCATTTTATAAGACTTAAATAACTAAACGATTAATAAAGGATTTTAATCTAAAAAATCACCAACTATTTTCCAGTACATTACCAATTTTGATAGAACAGAGCCTGCAGAGGAGTTCTTGCTACCGATAGTCGAGCACAATACGTTGGTTTAACAGCTACACCTGTTCACTTCATATTTTGATGATGGCTGCCGCTACCTCCATTCATATTTTGACGATGACCGCCTGACTGCATTTTTTGCCCCTGCATGTTCATTCCATGATTCCCCTGCATTTGTCTTTGCATCATTCCTTGGGATCTGTATTTCCTTCCATTCATATCCATACATTGCCCATCACGCAGATGTAACTGTTTGCCGTTCTTTAAATGGTAAGAGCCATCGGGCTTAATGATCGTGCCGTTTTTCAATGTCATATCATTTTGCATCTGCATTTCCTTTCCATCCATGTTATGCAATATTTTTCCATCCTTCATTACTAAATGTTCGTTCTTCATTACAGCATTTTGATGTTTTTTTTGTTCTACTTGTTGGCTTTGCGCAACAATAGTACCTGTTAGTATTATTAGCGACATTGATACTAAAAGCATTTTTTTCATGATTGTGTGTTTTAATGTTAAAAAATATTTATCCTGTTATTATTTTATTTACTGTTATTTCAAAATATATAATTGTTTAACGGCTTATCAAAAAAACCAACATCCCTGCCATCATTATTCCCATTCCTATTCCCATTGAAGACATTTTGTGCTTCTTTTCTTTTAAAGTGAGTTTAGAAAATTGGGCAGAATCATTGGTTATTTTATTATTCTCCATATTTTCTCCCGACTTGTCGGGACTCATATTACTCACATTACTCATGCCCTTCATCATCGGGCACATCATTTTCATCTTGTGCTTTTTATGTTTTTTTTCTGATGCTTCAGATTTTTTTACTAATTCCATTCCGCATTTCGGGCAGGTGCCGGGTTGCTTGGATTGTATTTCGGGATGCATGGTGCAGGTGTAAATAACAGTACCTGGTTGGGTGGTATCGACCACACTTTTATTTTGCCCTATTACAGGTACGCCCGCAAATATAAAAACCGTTAATGCCAGCATCATTAAAATCATTTTTTTTGTTTTCATTGCCATAAAGTTTAATTGTTATTATACCATTTGTTAAATACGATGAACATATATTTGGGGGTTTATTAAAATTTATAACTTACCCCCAGAGACCAGAAAAAATTATTGGAAAGATCCTCTTTATAAATATTTGGACCATTGGCAATTGTTGCAGCATTAACTGGTATAGCATAAACAGGGTAAAAGGAAAAACGGAATTTATTAAGTGTATAACTAATCAGTACACTCAGTTCATAATCTAGCATGTAAAAAGAAACTGCTTCGCCCATACCTCCTCCCATTGGAGAAGAGCCTCCGCCGCCAATCATGTGCCGCCCAAAGCGGAGGTTATTGTTATAATTACTATAATAGTTTTGTGTACCGGCATTCAGGTAAACGGTAGGAGTAATTGCGAGGTTATCGTTGGCTGCGTAAAAGGTATGGCTTACAGCAGCGCCCAAAATGAAATCAGTAGTGTTACTAAAATAGGCACTGCCATCAATATATACATCCACTATATCAAAATCATAGTCGGCATAAGCGCTCACATAGCCAGACAATTCCGACTTTACAGTATAACTTTTGTTGTTAAAAAAATATTTGCTTCCGGAGATACCAGCATTGAAATTTTTTAAATAGAAATCATAGCCGGTTGTCAGTGTAAATAAATCAAACCTGTTTTCCCCGGTAGCTGCCAGGTAAGAAGCTCCGCCATTAATGAATAAACCTGATTTATGATAATACCCTGCAAATGCAGATAAGTAAGGAGCCGCTAAAAAACTCTTGCGCCCTAAAAAAACAATATTATTGTTATAATTGGTACTGACCAAGCCATAAGACTTTTTCTCATCTGAACTTTCCTTTTCGGTAGAATCTGCGTTGAATTTTTCCTGCGCAATCGATTTTATTGGTGTAATAAAAAGTACCAATAAAAAGGAGGCAAAAAGTAGTATATTTTTCATTTTATTTTTATTCATACATCCCGATATATTTCGATCATGTCTTTATTCTGCTTAAATCTATTTTGTTTTTTGCCTCCATTGTTTTTTCAACGGAAAAAATATATTAAATATCCTAATCGCCTGTCTGTAGAAATTCCAGGATTTTTTTTGATTCAGTTTCAGTTAGCATTGCCCGCTGCCGCATGTGGCTGCTAATTATGTTCCATTGAGTATTGGTAAAAGCCGAGCTGGGTGGCGAGTTGTGGCACCTCATGCAATTTTGTGCCCAAAGCTGACTGCCGCTTTTGTCAGTTACTTTAGATGATATACAGCTGGCAAACACTAAACCCATAGTGATGATAATTGCAAATACAATTATTAATATATTACGTTTCATAATTTTTATTTTTATAAAATGAATTAAAATCCAACTGCAATCTGGATGAAAATTGCATTGTTATTTTTCTCCGACTGGAAAGCTGCTTTGAATGCAGTACGCCAGTTAAACCAATAATTAATTCCATAGGTATATTGCCTGATTTCCTGAAGGTCTTTAGCACCTGCAGGAGGATTGAAACCGGCATACCGGAATACTAACTCCGTTTTTTTCAAAAATTTGCTTTGAGACATAGTAGGCCGGTAAGCCGCCTGCGAAAAAAAAGAGGTACGCTTATTATCAAATGTGTACCAGGTTGATCCTGTAGGGTCGCCTGGATCTACATAACTGGCATTATCAATATTTGCCTTATTCCATTGCGCTTTAATATCGAGTGTACCTTTAATGATGTCTATCGGATTGATATAAGAAAAGTCTGCCGCATACATAGCAGCTTTAACAGACTTATAATTGTAACTGGTATCCCCTACATTTCCATATCGGTAAGAAAACCCGATTTCAAGGGAAGAATTTTCTATGGGCAATAGACCCACACGACCGCCATACGACAATTTTTTACTTTGTACATCTACATTGCCATAACTAAGTGTGCCTTGTTTAGAGGGTATTGCGGGATCAGTTATTAATGCAGCATTATTACTTACAAAAAAACTATAATTAATTTTCGATGCTCCTATTTGAGCCCCTCCCCGAAAATCAAAACCAACTTCAGATACAGGGCCAAAAGCCAGTTCATCTTCACCGTTGGCTAATGGTACCGTTGGTAGTTTATTAATCCAGGAAGGATGCAGCCTGTCCTGAAAAATACCAAAAGGCGCTAAAAACTTTCCGGCCCTGATGGTTAAATATTTATTCACAAAGAAAGAAGCATCTGCATAGCCCAACTCTATATTTGTGGCATTACCCATAATGGCTGTTTCCATTTCAACCTCCACTAAAATCCTTTCATGCGGTTTCCATAATAATATTGGGGTAAACCCAACATCTGAAAACGTTGACTGATTATTTGAAAACTTACCGGTAAAAGTTGTAAATCCTGATATTAAAAACTTACTGGCTTTTGCAACTTGTGTCTGTGTACTATTTTTTATCAGGCTGTCAATTAACTCCTGGTTATACTGTTGTGCATAAATTTGGGGACTGTTTATCAATCCGCCAATTGCAAACAGGATGATTATTAATTTAGGTTTCATATCGCTATTTTTTTGTTATTAAACTGATTATTTACTGAATGTTCGGATATAATTCAATACTTGCCAGCGTTGTTCATCCGTAAGGGATTTTTTGGTTGATGGCATTGGCTTTCTCCCTTCTTTAATTTTCCAGAAAAGCTCCCCATCTGTCTGATTCTTTACTTTCAGAGTATTGAAACTTTCGGGAGATTTATCAAGTGTAGCGCTGTTCGGTCCATTACCCAATCCCTTTTTGCCATGGCATTCTAAGCATTCTTTTATGTAAATAGCCTTTCCGGCAGCAATAGATGCGTCATTTGCCGGAATGGGGTTCTTTATATTTTTTGCAGATTCCGGCGCCTTCCATTCACTTTGTTGTGGGATGAAAGAAGCTAAAACTAGGCAGACAGCAAAAAAGATGACGCTTATACTTATAAAAGCAGATTTTGTTAGTGGCTTGTATTTTAAAATGTTTTTCATGTTTCTTGTTTTAATTTGTTAAATAATTAAGTTGTACTATTCTTTGGTTGCTCTTATGCTGATGCTTTCTTTTCAATTTTAGTTATCTGATAAATTACAAATCCGTAGGTAAACCAAATGCCACCGAAAATGATGCTGAAAGAGATAATTAAAATGATAGGAGCTCTTGGTTCCCATAGTGCACGGGGAAAGGGATTTTTTTCAACAACCAATGGTTCCCCCCATTTTGAAATAGAAGTGGCTTCCACATTTCCATATACTTCATTGTCTATTATTCTTGCCACCAGAACTACATTTCCTTTTTCATCTCCTTTTATTTCTTTGGGAAAATTAAAAGTTGCCATACCCCTGTCATCTGTTGTTACGTTTGCTTCATCACTTAATGGCATTATGCCGAACAACCGTTGAATGCCAAAGTTTACTTCTACATTTGGTATCGGTTTTTCTTTCCCGTTAGCCAGTATCTCTGTTGCAAGAACGGATATCAATTTGGATGAATCCTCTTCAGATAAACTAAGAACCAGCCTGGCATCTTTCACAGAAGCCTGCGCTTCGGCATCTTCATATCCTTTATCATTTTCAATGCGTGCGATAATAGTAACACCTGAAGTATCTGTGGAAATTTCTTTTGGAAAATTGATGCTTGCTTTACCTCCTTCACTGGTTAAAGCTTCCCCTAAAAATGATTTTCCGGCTAATGCGGATGTATAAAAATTGATTTTGACACCCCGCACAAAAACCAGCTTCCCACTATCATTTTTCGTAGATACATTGGCAACAATTGTCCTGTCTCCATCGGCATTTTTATAAAAAGATAGCTCAACCGTGGCTGTCTTTTTTTTATCAAGTTGCTGCTGGTCTCTGGTATATGAAGTATTCCAAATCAAAACAGCAGCTAAAATGAACGTGGCAGATTTAAATACAATTTGATTTTTTAAAGTAAGTTTCATTTTTCTTTATTTTTTTAGTCGGTTATGATGTAGCTACCTGTACGTTTTCTTTCTCATTTTTAATAGCGTTATCAACCTGTTCATACTTTTCTTCAATCTCTCTCCCTTCTTTCACTTCCCAAATGGAAACGATGGGGAAAATTTTAGCAAACAGTGTTATCACCAGGAATATACCTGCTAATGCCCCAAAGGTGATAGACCATTCAACCCAGTTAGGAAAATATTGTGACCATTCTATCGGCACTTTCTGGATGGGTAAGTAAGGATGTAAAAGGGTTGGTATGACGATGATGTATCTTTTTACCCAGGCTCCAATCACGATAATGATACAGACAATGCTTGCCATAACGGGTGTTCGCCCTTTAGGGAAGGCAAGGATTATGGCGGGTACTAATACGGTACCCAATTGGAGTATCCAGAAAACGGAAGAATAACTACCACTAAATAGGTCGTGCAATAAAAATCCTTCTGAGCTTGCCATCTTATAAGCGGGTACTGCATACTCGTTCAAATTAAAGTAGGCATAGATAAGGGTTAGGGCCAGCACTATTTGCCCCATGTAGTTAAACTGCTTTTTGGTGATATATTTTTCCAAATGATACATCCTGCGGAAGGCCGCCATAATAAGCACTACAGCTGCTGAACCGGAATAAAGGGCTCCTGCTACAAAGTAAGGTCCGAAAACGGTGCTGTTCCATCCGGGGCGAAGCGTCATGGCAAATATGTATCCAACTACCGTATGCACGGAAACAGCAATGGGAATAATAATGATGGTCATTACATGCATTCCTTTTTCCAGCCGTTTCCAATTGCCGGGTGTGTCTTGCCATCCTAAGGATAGTTTTCTGTAAATCCATTTTCTTAAGCGGGTAGCATTACCAGACAAGCGGTCGCGGCAAAGAGCAATATCCGGTATCATAGGTAAATACAAAAACAATGAGCTGCCAACAAAGTAAGTTCCGATACAAATAATATCCCATAAGAGAGGGGATTGCAATCTGCCAAAAATTACTAAATTGGGTATCCGGTCAGGACGTCCCATATCAATAATAGGCATGATGCCGCCAAAAAGTAACGACACCCATGTAAGCAGCTCTGCCGAACGGGTTATGGGTCTTCTCCATTCTTTATTGGTGATCCTGAGTATAGCAGATACTAATGTACCGGAGTGGCTTATTCCAATGAAGAATACAAAAGTGGAAATGTAGAGGCCCCACGATACATAATTTCGCATGGCAGTGGTTCCCAAACCAAAATATATTTGCCGGATGTAAATTGCTGCTCCCCATACTACGATGATAAGCAGAAATCCAATCCACAAACGATTGAGTGGGCTGTACTTTCCTATTGGTTTTAAAAAGTCATTTTCAATACTCTCTACATTATTATTATTTGTAACAGTAGTATGTTCATTTTTCTTTTCCATATAATTTTTTTTACATGTTCATTGACTCATGATTGTGATTTTTCTTTTCGCCTTCTTTTTCATTATTCATGTCTGGTTTCGGGTACTTCCTGTTTTTTGGGGGCAGATAATAGACCCTGGGTTTTGTTCCTAATTCTTCTAAATACCTGTATGCAGCATTATCTTCCAGTAATTTGCTTAACTGTACAGTTACACCTACACTATTTGTAACAGCATTTTCGTTTTCATCCCCCATGTAAATAGCGCCCATAGGGCAGCCTGTTACACAAGCGGGCAATTTGCCTTCTCTCATTACATGAGGGCAAAAATCACATTTCTCTACAGTACCAACTTTACGTGGAAAACTTTGTTCAGGAGAGTATGGTATCATTTTTTCAGCTGCCGATTCTTCGGGTCTGTCCCAATTAAAAAAGCGGGTAGAATAAGGGCAGGCCACCATGCAAAACCGGCACCCGATACATCTTTCATTATCAATGAGCACAATGCCATCCTGGCGCTTAAATGTTGCATCAACCGGACAAACCTTGGTACAGGGAGGATTATCACAATGAAAGCATGGTTTTGGGAAATAATAAGGCGCTAATTTTTCATTATCCTGCATCGTGAACACTTTTATCCATTCCCGGTCAGGTGGGGTAAAGTGCATTTTCTGACAGGCTTTGGTACATTCACCACAGCCATCGCATTTAGCCAGGTCAATCACCATCACAAATTTCTTTCCGGGAATTCCTTTTCTCGCTTCAGTATTGCTCACAGGAGGGGCATTGTGTTCATGTTGTAAATGTGTGCTGTTTACCTCTACTAACTTTCCATCCGGCGTAAGCACTTTCACTTTTTCTCCTTGTGTCTCTCCTTTGTCATTACAGGAAACAAAAGAGTTGATTACCGAACTCCCAATAACACCGGCTGTTATAGTTGCCACTGAAGACTTTAAAAACTTTCTACGCTCATTGTCAGGTGTATTTTTTTGCATAAATCAATGATTTAAGAATTTATAGTAAGATTATCAAAATTGGTTTTAGCGCTTCTTCGCTTTTGTTTGTTATCAAATCCGGTTTGTTCAAAATATTGCGCAGCAGCTTTTTTCCCTGTATTTTTTTCGAAACGGGTTGCAGTTTATATTCATCCGGGGATATCCCTGTTTCTTTTCTAAACAGGGTTCTGAATGTTTGCTGCGAACACGGTAACCCAAATGCAAAGCAATATCTGCAAGGCATAGCTCTCTTTGTACAATGAGTTCTTTGGCCTTCTCTGTTTTTAAGCGGGTATAATATTTTTCAATAGTTACCCCTGTAACATCAGAAAAAATTTTGCTTAAATAATTATAATTGCAGTGCATCAATTCAGGCAGGTAAGCAGGAAGCCTGGGGTGCTTTCTTTCTTTTGCAACAGCCATATTGAGACATTTGCATAAATGCGAATGTATTTTCACTACAAGTTTATCTTCCTCTTTATCAGCAATATCAAATCCATATTGATTAAACGCTACCCTGATTGCAGATAAATCATCCTGACTTAAATGCTTAGCAATTACCGCCTCACCTAAAGTCACTGAAAGCGTTTTATACCCCACCTTTTTTAAAAGGTTCCTAACTGTATCAATGCATCGGTTACAACACATATATTTAATATAAGAATGAATGGTTTCCATAATCTCTTTCTACTAATTACTCCATGATACTTTTATATATCCGGTTTAGCTTGTACATTTTGTGAAAATCATCATAGCGTATGAGATCTGGATCTGATTTGAAGTTTTCATCCAGCATATCGTGAAAAGCATGATTGTTTGGAAATGTTTTTTTTAGATTTATAATAGTTAAAGGTTGCGGAAGAGAAAATGCCCCTACACTAAAAAAATACGTCGGCGCATATTTTGCAGCTGCTTTAGGCGGATATGAAGGAGGCTGGTAAACATACATAAGTAAGTATTCGCCTGGGTTTAGTATTTTATATTGTTTATTATTT
Organism: Hydrotalea lipotrueae; assembly: GCF_019249625.1. Lineage (NCBI taxonomy): Bacteria > Pseudomonadati > Bacteroidota > Chitinophagia > Chitinophagales > Chitinophagaceae > Hydrotalea > Hydrotalea lipotrueae. Next base: position 57,773 of record NZ_JAESDL010000023.1, read on the forward strand.
ATAAACCTGAATTCTTCACCGTTTGTATTCCTGTAGCCATACGTATCACTTTTTAGCAGCATGTATGTATTGCCTTTGTGCTTAATGACTATTATCTTATCGTTGAACAAAATATCGTCTTTTATTTTATGCTTTTCATTTTTATAATTAATTGCATACGATAATTTTCTTTCCTGAAAATCCTGGGCAGTTTTATAAATTCCACTGCTGTCTTTTTGTGCAACAGCATTTCGGGTAATAGCCAGCAGGCTGATTACCAACATCAGGATAAGATGCTTTTTTTTCATTTCTTTTGATTGTAAGTATGGAGAAATAATTATTGATCTTTTTTTCCACCTTTCGAAAATGCCCTTTTTGGCATAAGGAAGGGATGATAATACCGTTGATAAATAACTGTTTTTTATATAAGAAAGCAGTAATTGAGGAATACTACGATTCCTCTCAACATCTCAATAGTATCGTGAAATGATAGATGTTTGAAGGAATCATATTCTAAAAGTCCTATTGAGGAGAAATATAGGAGGTTGGGAACAACTTCGGTCAATTTTATTGATAGCAATACCGAAATTTAAACCATCATTAAGAGGAATAAAACAATTATTAGAGCATGTCTCAAAAGTATGTTTTTTGTAATAAATTGAATGAATTTGCCGTTTATAAGAGAAACGACATTTAT
>NZ_JAESDL010000024.1:0-49951 GCF_019249625.1 Hydrotalea lipotrueae
GTGGAAAGATTGATGAATCAAATTCCACATCCTTACAATTATCTAAAATCCCTTTGCGCTTATTCTACCTAATCCTAAAAATTAAATACGCTTGAAACATTAAATATTATTTTTAATAAAAATGCTTACTTTTTCAATAAATTATCAAAGTGTATACTAATATTCATCTAATATACTGAGGAACGAATTGCTTACTATAAAAAAGCTATATTTCCATCCGAATGGGCCACAACTACAATTGAAGCCATATTGATAAATAAACCATTTTCAACCACACCAACAATATCATTAATACGGTTATGCAATGAAGATGCATCTTCAATTAAACCAAAATCAGCGTCTACAATATAATTGTGATTATCGGTTATCAATATATTGTTTTTTTTTGTTAGGCGTAGTGTGGCAATTGCGCCCAAAGCCTGAATTTTACGAATGGTAAATTCGTATCCAAAAGGTACCACTTCAATTGGCACTTTAAACTTACCCAATTTATCTACTACTTTATGTTCATCAACAATAATGATATAAAATTCTGTTGCAGCAGCTACAATTTTTTCACGAAGCAATGCAGCACCACCACCCTTTATTAATTGACGATCACGGGTGGTTTCATCCGCCCCATCAATGGTAATATCAATTTTTGAGATTTCGGCAAAATTCGTCATTGGTATGCCCAATGAACGGGCCAATTCATCACTTTGTTGTGAAGTAGCAATACATTGAATAGCCAGTCCCTGCTTCACTTTTTCTCCTAAAAATTGAATAGCCCAATAAGCTGTGCTACCGGTGCCCAAACCAACAGTCATTCCACTTTTTACATAAGTAATGGCCTTTTCAGCAGCTTTTTGTTTCAGTTGAATTGTATCCATTGTACAAATATCTATTTTCTTTTTTAAAACTACAGCAACATCATTTAAAATGATGCAACTTGTATACTGCCATATATGCCTCTATAAATGCTGGTTTTTATTTTTTCAGCGAACATTGTATAAATTTAGGCCTCACAAAATACCTGAACAGATCAAGATGAAAATAAAATATATTTCAATTTACAAGTATTCAATTCCCATGGTACCTTTCACTATTGCCACCGGCACCATGCATTTTGCTCAGAATATTTTAATTAAAATATTTACGGATGAAGGCATTACAGGGCTGGGTGAATGCTCAGCATTTCCAATGATTGTTGGAGAAAATCAAAATTCCTGCTATACACTGGCGAAAGATTTTGCACTTTTATGGAAATACAAAGACCCACTTGACATTGAATGCAGGATGCAGGAATTGCATCAACACATCACCGGTAATTATACCATTAAAAGTGCATTTGACATGGCTTTATATGATATAGCTGCTCAATACCAACAGGTACCACTCTATGCATTTCTTGGAGGTAAGAATAAAACGATTGAAAGCGATTTAACGATTGGGATAGATACCCCTGAAGCTATGGCTGAAACTGCATTCAAATTTGCACAAAAGGGTGTGCGTTGTATTAAAGTAAAATTAGGAAAAACCAGAATGGACGATATTGAGCGAATCAACCAAATACGCAACGCAATTGGCAATGCAATTACCTTAAGAATTGATGCCAATCAGGGATGGAGCCCTGCTGATGCATCATCAATTTTACATGCACTTGCCCCCTACCACATTGAATTTTGCGAACAACCCATGGCCAAATACAATGATGACTTTTTGCCTGCATTATGTGCCGGTTCGCCTATTCCAATAATGGCAGATGAAAGTGTATTTACACAACATGATGCGGAAAGAATTATCAGAACAAAATCCTGCCATTCCATTAACATCAAATTTTCTAAAAGCGGGGGTATACTGGAAGCAAAAGCAATTCACCAGACAGCTGCTGCACATAGCATACCTTGTATGATGGGGGGAATGTTAGAAAGCAGGCTGGCATTAACTGCCATGGTACATTTTGCAATTGCACACAATAATATTCATTTTTATGATATAGATACATGCTTGTTAGGACATTTAGAAGATCCTGTTTTGGGTGGTGTAACCTATAATGGATTACAACTTACCGCTACTGAGGCACCCGGTATTGGTGCAACGGTAGATGAAAGCTACCTGAACGCACTGGAAAGTACCACAATTTAAAATTGCTTTTTTTACTGCAAGGGGCTATTGTACTATCTTAGCACCCAAATCAATCCATCATGCAAGGCAGAAAAGCAAGCAATAGTTTTACCATTATGAATGAATTGGTATTACCAAACGATACCAACAGCTTTGGCAATTTAATGGGTGGTCGTTTAATGTATTGGATGGATATTGCTGCTGCGCTCTCGGCCATGAAGCACAGCAATACACCCTGCATGACTGCGAGTGTAGATAATATTAGTTTTAAAAATCCCATTAAATTAGGAAATATTGTTCATATTGAGGCAAAGGTTACGAGAGCTTTCAACACATCTATGGAAATATTTTTAAAGGTATGGGGGGAAGACAGCCTGCATCAATACCAATATGAAAGCAATGAAGCTTATTTTACATTTGTTGCATTAGATCCAAACGGTAAGCCCAGACCTGTACCGGCATTAATACCAGAAACAGAAGAAGAAATTAAATTATTTGAAGGGGCATTAAGAAGAAGGCAATTAAGGTTAATATTGGCAGGTAAAATGAAACCCGATGATGCCAATGAATTAAAAGCATTGTTTGGCAAATAAAATTATTGTAGCCCTGAATGATGATGCAGACCTTTCAGCATAAATTGTCTGCTTTGTTCTATTGCATCCATTACCTGTTCTAAAATTATATCGACACCAGCATCATAATCAATTTGTAAGGGTGGTTTAAATTGTACTCATAGCAAAACACCTCTTTTTTTAAACTGCAATCCTTGTATAGTAAAAGCTCGCCAAAATCCATTAATCACAACAGGTATCACAATTTGCCGGTTATTTTTAATGATATAGGCAGTTCCTTTTCTGCCGGGTGCAAAGGGCTTTGTTGTTCTCTGAAGAAAAGTAATTACCCAGTTCTTTTCAAATGCACGATGGATCTTTCTGGTATCAGAAAGATCAAGCCCTCTTCTTACTTCTGTTGCTTCATGCCGACGACAGGTACGTTTAACAGTCAAAGCGCCGCCTAAAATAAATAAACGATAATCCACTGCTACGCACGGAATCTTCAGCAGCAACAAAATAAACAGGTATAAATGGATTGAATAAGTAAAACGGCAATCTTAATCTATTATATCTGCGCCATTTTACTGCAAAAAATATGTGTATAAAAACAATAACATCTGCGAAATATGTTTGATGATTGCTTACAAATAAAACATTATTTTCAGGCAACTGTTCCAGATATTCAGTACCCAATTTTAGGTGGGTTAAAAATGGCAATTCTCGGATAAGATTTCAAACCAACAATGATATAAATACATATGCGAACTATCTTAAAATGTTTTATTTTTTCTATGAAAGACAAGTACAAGTATTTTAAAAACAAAACTGCACAATATAAACATTGTTATTAAATTTTCTTTGTTTGATAGAAGTGAATGAGCATTGAATTTATCACTCATCATTTATTGCATTAGAATACCTTTGCGCAAAAAAATAATGGCACTAAATACTGTAATATTTGATATGGATGGTTTATTAATTGATAGTGAGCCATTATGGAAAGAAGCAGCAGATGAAGTTTTTTTGCACTATAATATTCAACTAACCGAAACTGAATACCATACTACTACGGGTTTACGTACCAATGAATTTGTAGCTACTTGGTTTTCCAAATTTAAAATTCCAGATACTGAAATAAGTATTGCTGAAACAAAAATATTAGAGGTTGTTAGTTATAAAATTGCAGAAAAAGGCGAAACAATGCCCGGCGTTGGGTATATTTTTGAATTTTTCCAATCACATCATTTTAAAATTGGGCTGGCCTCCTCATCTCCACAATTTATTATAGATCAGGTAATACAACAAATAAACATTGCCCCCTACCTTATGGCCACGGCTTCGGCAGGTAATTTAAAATATGGGAAACCGCACCCGGAAGTGTATTTAAATTGCGCGTCAGCACTCAACTCAGTTCCAACTGAATGTCTGTGCTTTGAAGACTCATTTAATGGCATGATTGCAGCGAAAGCTGCCAGAATGAAATGTGTAGTAATCCCAATGTATCATCAGCAAAAAGAAGAGCGGTGGAGGTCTGCAGATTTAAAATTAAGTTCTTTGCAAAATTTTGGGGCACTGCATCTGAATGTGCTCAATCAATAATTTTTAAAAAAAATTGTGAAAAAAATTGGTGATTGTTAAATTATCTTTAACTTGCTGTGCCGAATAAAAAAAAGGGTCATCCCGTAGAAACAGAACGACCTCTAACGATTGCTTGCCATATGAAAATTCTTGAGTCTTATTCCTGAAAGGTAGGTACAAAAAGTATTACCTTAAAATTTTGCCTCTAACGATTTGCCACTCTAACGATTGCTTATTGCCTTTAACTCATCTTTCTTTAACAAAAGTAAGGTGGGTTTTTTATTGGTAGAAATCAATTTAGGCACGATTTTATTACCTTAAACCGTAATTAAAATACGAAAAAACCGCGTAGAGACTGTGTTTCATAAAAAAAAATACATGATGTCCAACAGAAATTCAGACCCATTATTTCTATTAATTCAATCCTTACAAAAGTCAGAAAAAAGGCATTTTAAACTTTATATTAAAAGAAGTTCTAATAAAGACGAACTAAAAATTGTACAATTATTCGATGCATTGGAAAAAATGCAGGATTATGATGAAAAAACTTTACTGAAGCGTTTAAATAATATTAATAAACCACAATTAGCCAATTTAAAAACACATCTGTACAAACAGGTTTTAGCCAGTTTGCGTTTACTAAAAAGTACTGACAGTATTGATTTACAATTGAATGAGCAGTTAGATTATGCCAGAATATTGTACAATAAAGGCCTTTTTTTACAAAGCCTTAAAATTTTAGAAAGAGCAAAGGAAATGGCCAAAACTGCCAATAAGTTCAATTTCATGACGCAGGTACTTTCACTGGAAAAAAAAATTGAAACCCTCCATATTACCCGAAGCATGCCTGGTAAAACCATGCAAATCACTTCCGAATCAATAAAAGTAAGTGAGCATGTTACACAGGTTGCTGCATTATCCAACCTGGCTTTACACCTGTATACCTGGTATATTAAAAACGGACATGCCAGAAATGAACAGGATGAGGCAGATGTAAAACTATTCTTTAAAGAAAACCTTCCTGCAAATGCCTATATTTTAAAAGGGTTTTATGAACGTTTGTACCTATACCAAAGCTATACCTGGTATGCATTTATTCGGCAAGATTTTTTAATGTATTATCGTTACAGTGAAAAATGGCTGGGTTTATTTGATGAGCAGCCGAATATGATTGCAGTTGAAACCGGCCATTACATTAAAGGATTGCACAACTTACTCAATGCTCATTTTGATTTAAGAAATTTTGATAAGTTTCAATTGATATTGCAACGTTTTGAAGCTTTTGCTGCAACTGATTTGGCTAACCAGCACGACAATTTCAGAATTCAAACCTTTATCTATATTCATAGCGCAAAAATTAACTGGCATTTAATGGCCGGTACCTTTTCAGAAGGGTTAACCATCGTTCCTTTTATTGAGGCTCAATTACATCAATATGGGCGATTTATTGATGCACACCGTATTCTGGTATTTAACTATAAAATAGCCTCATTATACTTTGGCAACCGGCAATTTGCCACCTGTATTGACTATTTGCAAAAAATAATTAATGATAATTTTTCTTTACGAAATGACCTGCAATGTTATGCCCGTTTAATGCATTTATTAGCACATTACGAAATGGGTAATAATGATATTATTGATTCTTTAATAAAATCGGTATACCGGTATATGGCCCGCATGCAAAATTTAACCATTGTTGAAGAAGAAATTTTTGCTTTCTTACGGAGATCCTTTTATGTAGCTGAAGAAAAATTACAACCCGAACTGGTTATTTTACTTTCTAAAATAAAACATCTTGAAAAGAACCGTTTTGAAACCCGTGCATTTGCCTACCTGGATATTATTTCATGGGTTGAATCGAAGGTATATCACAAAACCATGAGTGAAATTATTTACAATAAGTACAAGGAAAGTAAAAAAAGAAGATACCCTTAAAGAAGCCTTTTAACTGTATCCGAGCCGACCGTTTCACGAATGATACACTGCTGTATAATTGGTTAAAAATTAAATGTTCTTCAAAAAAAAACGTCCCATGTCGGGTTCAACATGAGACGTTAACTTATTCGAAAAAAGGATTTATTTATTTGCTATCTCCTTCTTTTTCGTCGCCTTCTAATTTGGCACGAATATCGGCCAATGCACCTAAATCGCCTAAAGTTGCTTTTTCAACTTTGCTCTGAATATTCTTTACGGCTTTTTTGGTTTTTTCAGCTTCGGCTTTGGCTTCTTTCTTCACTGATTCTTTTTCTTCAGCCTGCGCCTGTTCCCAAATTCTGCTATGGCTCAACACAATTCTTTTTTCATTTCTATCAAACTCAATTACCACAAATTGTGCAGTTTCATCGGCACCAACAGATTTTCCATCTTCTTTAACCAGATGACGGTTAGGAGCAAAACCTTCTAAACCATAAGACAGTTGCACTACGGCACCTTTATCATCTTTACGAATCACAGTTCCTTCATGAACAGTTCCAACGCCAAAGGTTTCTTCCAGTGCATTCCAGGGATCTTCTTCCAATTGTTTGTGGCCCAATTGTAATTTTCGGTTTTCTTTATCAATACCTAAAATGATGGTATCAATATATTCGCCCACTTTTACATATTCACTGGGATGATTGAAGCGTTTTAACCAGCTTAAATCACTAATATGGATCATTCCACCAATTCCTGCTTCCAATTCAACAAACACACCATAAGGCGTAATGTTTTTCACTAATCCTTTGTGTTTGCTGCCTTCTGCAAATTTGATTTCAATGGTGCTCCATGGGTCTTCTGTCATTTGTTTGATAGAAAGACTCATTTTGCGTGCTTCTTTATCTAAAGTAACCACTTTAGCTTCATACTCATCACCTAATTTAAAGAACTCTTTTGCGTTGATGGGTGTATTTGCCCAGGTAATTTCAGAAACGTGTACCAGGCCTTCAACACCGGGTTGAATTTCTAAGAAAGCACCATAATCTTCAATATTCACCACTTTACCTTTTACAACTGCACCTTCTGCTAAATCAGCAGGTAATACATCCCATGGATGTGGCGTTAATTGTTTCAGACCCAGACTGATGCGTTTTTTGTCATCATCAAAGTCTAATACAACCACCTGTAATTTTTGATCCATTTTTACCACTTCTGATGGGTGAGAAATTCTTCCCCATGAAATATCGGTAATATATAATAAGCCATCTAATCCACCTAAATCCATAAATGCACCAAAGTCTGTAATATTTTTTACAGTACCTTCTAATACCTGACCTTTTTCTAATTTACTCATAATTTCAGCTCTTTGAGCTTCAATATCACTTTCAATCAATGCTTTGTGTGATACAACGGCATTTTTAATGGTTTCATTAATTTTAACTACTTTAAATTCCATTGTTTTTCCAACAAACTGGTCATAATCAGTAACCGGTTTCACATCAATTTGAGAGCCAGGAAGGAAGGTTTCCATACCAAAAACATCAACAATCAATCCGCCTTTGGTTTTAGAGGTAACAGTTCCGGTAACAACTTCACCGGTTTTGTGTACTTCTACAATTTTTTCCCAAGCACGGAAAATACGGGCAGATTTGCGGCTTAAATGAAGATTGCCATCTCTGTCTTCTTTTTCTACCACCATTACTTCCACTTTATCACCAATTTTCAAACCGGGTGTATCGCGGAATTCATTGAGAGAAATTAAACCATCACTTTTAAACCCGATATTAATAACAGCATCTGTTTTGGTTAAGCCAACAATATCACCCTGTAAAATTTCGCCATCTTCAATTTGCACAAAAGTGTTTTCATACACTTTGTCGTATTTGGCTTTTTCATCAGGAGTGTACAAACTTACATTGCGTTTATCAATACTCCAGTCAAAATCATCATGAGCAGTTGCCACTTCTTCAACCGGCTCAGCTACAGGTGCATTTGTTGTCGCTGCAGATTGTTCCTGTACTGCTTCCTGAGCAGCACCGGATACATTCTCCTGTGCATCAGCGTTTAATTGTTTGTTAATAGAAATCATAATAGTGCCCGATTGTTTTAATTCGGGCTGCAAAAGTATGTATTTCAAGCCAAAAAAACTGATTTTATAGCAGTTTTTTTACCAATCTGATACCTCATAGCAACGTTAATAACCAAGACATTAATAAAATATTAAAAGAGGAATAAATGTTTATTGATTTAAAATTTTATTTAAATTTAACCGGGTTATTCAAAACAGATAAACCCTGCATTCAACTACTTTATTCACTAAAAACACAAAAAAATGAAAAGAATTTTTGCACTGGTGCTGGCTTTAGCTATTTTCTCAACAGCATCTTTTGCGCAGGCAGCTAAAACTCAGCCTAAAAAAGAGAAAAAAGAAATGACAGCGCCTAAAACAACCCATGTTAAAAAAGATGGTACTGCCGATATGCGTTACAAAGAAAATAAAGGCAAAAAAGAGGCAGCCGGCCCAATGAAAAAAGATGGAACACCGGATATGCGGTATAAAGCCAATAAGCCCGCCGACAAAAAGAAGAAAGGATAAATATTGCTATGAAATAATAAACTGTTCCTGTTGTTTCAGTGAGCAGTTTTTTTATGCACTTGCTGAACTATCTGCAGCAATGGCTTTCGCTGCCATAAATGCTGTTGTCCATGCGCTTTGAAAATTAAATCCGCCTGTTATACCATCAATATCTAACACTTCACCGGCAAAAAACAAATGAGGTATTTTTTTACTTGCTAAAGTATTGGCATCTACTTCAGATAAATCGATGCCGCCAGCCGTAACAAATTCATCCTTAAAAGTAGTTTTGCCCTGAATGGTATACTTATCCTGCTGCAATTTCAATACCAGTTGATTGATTTGATGATTACTGATATCGGCCCATTTTTTTTGAGGTGAAAGATGGATTTGTTCTAAGAAATAAAGCCACAACCTTAGAGGAAAAGAGAAATAGCATTTAGAACCAATCATTTGCCGGGATGCATTCATTCTGAAACCATTCAGGGTATTTCGCAATACCTGCTCATTCATTTCAGGAATCCAATTAATAAGTATATCAAAAATATAATTTTTTTCAGCCAAATAACGGGCACCCCATGCCGAAAGCTTTAAAATGGCAGGTCCGCTGAAACCAAAATGGGTAATTAACAGAGGGCCTGTTTGTTTCCATTTTGTTCCGTTAATTTTTATTGCAACAGCAGGAATACTAATACCTGTTAATTCATGAATAGGATGCGAAGAAAGGTTGAATGTAAACAACGAGGGTACAGGCGGAACAATAGTATGACCTAAATCGGCCAACCAATTCCACTGCAATAATTTAGGAAAACCACCTGTTGTAATACATACATAATCTGCTACCATTTCTTTTCCATTTACAGCAGTTAATTTGAAATAATTTTTAACAGGCAAAATTTTGATAATATTTGTTTTCAACAGAAGATTAACCTCATAACGTTTTGCTTCGCCTAACAAACAATCAATAATTGTTTGAGAGGTATTGGTATCGCTAAACATCCGCCCATCTGGTTCTGCAATCAGGTTTACATGGCGCTCTTTAAACCACTCAACCGTATGTTTTGCATTAAACCAATGAAAACATTTTTTTAAAAACTGCGCACCACGTGGATAATATTGAAAAAACTGATTGAGTTCGAAACATGCATGGGTAACATTACAACGCCCACCACCACTAATTTTTACTTTTGAAAGCACTTTATCTGATTTTTCAACAATCATTACCCGCAAATCAGGGTTCATCCGCGCAGTGTTTACCGCACAAAAAAAACCGGCAGCACCTCCTCCAATTACTATTAAAGATTTTGAATTACGCATTTATTGCATTATCATAATTGAAATGATTTCTTGAATACCATTCCAAAAATTACCCATTTGGATATTTTCATTGGACGCATGTTGATTATCATCGTAATTGGCAATGGGTATAGAAATGGCTTTGGCATTGAGTTGTTGTTCAATAACATACAAAGGCAAGCTGCCACCTGTAGAAGGCATGATTACTAACCCCTTTGTTGAAGTTGCAGCAAGTGCACGAATGATTTGCTGCGAAACTGCTAAGTCCATTGGTGTTTTTTGCGCATTATACCCATCACTACAAATAATTTTGGCAATGAATGGATGAGCCATTCGTTCCACATCAGTAGGATCTCTGTTAATGATGTAATAACCTTTATCTTGAATATGCTTAATGACTCTTTCCTGCTGTACTTTGTAATCGTTTCCGGGCACCAAACGTAAATCTAAACTTACAGAAGCGGTAGCAGGAATACTATTGGTAGACAATGCACCAAACTTTCCGCTTTCGATACCATTGATATTTAAAGTGGGTAAAAGAATGGCTTCAGATAAAGCAATATTTTTCATTTCCGGCATAATAAAACCGAATTGGTGTTTCAATTCTGTATCATTTTGATCTAATTGTGCCAATACATTTTTCTCCAGATTGGATAAGGGTGTCACATCACTATAAAAATTTTTGATGGTAACATAACCACTATCGTTTTTCATGGAAGATAATAAGCGAACCAGATTCCATGCAGGATTGGGTGCCCAATTGCCATAGTGACCACTATGTAATGGGAATTTGCTTCCATACAAAGTGATGTCTATATGCGTATCGCCCCGAACACCGAATGATATCAAATTTTTTCCGGATGAGGGTTGTGGGCCATCGCAAATAATCCAAACATCAGAGCGAAGCAGATTTTTGTATTTGAATAATACCTCAGCCAAATGTGGCGAACCGGCTTCTTCTTCCCCTTCAAAAAAGAACTTTACATTTACTGCAGGCGCAATATTTTTCTTTTTTAAAGCAATGTAGGCATTGATGATTGCCATTACACCGGCTTTATCATCGGCAGCACCACGAGCATAAATTCGAAATTCATCCTGCAAATTATTAATAAATTCATCTTTCGTCAATGGCTTACCGCCAAGTTCAATTTTATTACTGTATAAAGCAGGTTGAAAGGGATGTAAACCGATATGCCAGTTAGCGCTATCAACGGGCTGTCCATCATAATGGGCATAAAATACAATAGTTTGCCTGGCTCCGGGTACTATTATTTCTCCATATACTACCGGTGGTGCTGATTCATCTTCAGGAAAAAGAAAACGGGTATGTTCAATACCGGCAGATTGCATTAGCCGCATTAAATATTCCGCATTATTCTGCAAGGCAATCTTATTTACTGCAATATTAGGGATGGCAATAAAATCAATATAATCCTGCAGAATAGTGGCTTTGTTTTGCTGTTGATAATCTTTGAACCAAGGCAATGGATGCTTTTGCTGTGCCTGCACTTGCATGAGGGCTAAAAAAAAAGCAAACGATAAAATATTCAATCTATTCATGTATTTATTTTATAGTATGTAACAATACAGTCAATGCATTATATTGCAGCCAGGTTAAAACACAATTAAATACACCATGCACTTGATTTTCTGGATTATTTAGAATAAAATCAAGTACTGAAACAGATTATGCGTAATAACTGGTATTTAGATTCGTATTGCTTTTTTCAGCAGCTTCTATAATGCTGTAATCAGATAGAATGAGCGGATGCTCCTTCTTCACACAAACATCGTGTTCAAAATGTACAGAAACTTTGCCATCCCTTGTTCTAACCGTCCAGCCATCTTGTTCTGTATACACGTCTTTGGTACCTAAATTAATCATCGGTTCAATAGCCAACACAAGATTTTCTTTCAGTTTTGGCCCATTACCGCGTTTACCATAATTAGGCACTTGTGGCTCTTCATGTAATGAACGTCCTAATCCATGACCTACTAATTCACGCACTACCCCATAACCCATTTTCTTTTCAGTATGTTCTTGAATGGCGAAAGAAATATCACCTACTCTGTTACCGGCTATTGCTTTTTCAATTCCTTTATAAAGGCTTTCTTTTGTAATTTTTACCAATTGCAATACTTCAGGTGCAACCTCTCCAACAATAAAGGTATACGCATGATCGCCATGCCATCCATTTAAAATGACACCCATATCAATTGAAACAATATCACCTTCTTTAATTAGAGTATGATTCGGAAAACCATGTACCACCACGTCGTTCACCGAAGCACATACTGAGTATGGATATCCGTGATAATTTAGAAATGAAGGAATAGCCTGATGATCTTTCACAAATTCAAAACAAAGTTTATCTATTTGTAAGGTAGTAACGCCGGGTTTTAAAAATGTAGCAACAGCCGTTAATGTTTTACTAACCAGCAAAGCGGCTTCTTTCATCAATGCAATTTCCTGTTCAGTTTTAGCATACATCATATTTACATTATTTCTTCGTGACATTTGAAAATAAAATTAATTGATTCAATTTAAATTAGTGCTATTATCTAAAGTATAAATGGAACGTCAATAAAAAGAAAACCAAAGAAAACCTGCTGAGCCAAGGCCCAACAGGTTAATATTTAAAAAGCAATTCTTCAATATTATAATACAGAAGATGTTACACCTTGCCTTCCCTGTATTCTACCGCCACCAGACATTAATCCATCGTACTGACGCATTAATAAATAAGTTTCTATTTGTTGCAGCGTATCTAAAATTACCGCTACCATAATTAACAAAGAGGTACCTCCATAAAACGTACTGAATGAACTGGTTACACCTAATTTTTGAGCAAAACCTGGCATGATACCTACAATTGCAAGAAAAATGGCACCGGGTAAGGTTACTTTATCCATAATAGCGCCTATAAAGTCTGTTGTAGGTTGGCCGGGTTTAACACCGGGTATAAAACCGTTATTACGTTTTAAATCTTCAGAAATTTGTTTGGGGTTGAATATTAAAGCGGTATACAAAAAGGTAAATCCAATTACCATAACACCATAAATCAGCATGTACCAAGGGTTACTGTGATCATTGAATATTTTTATAATTCCTTTTGCAGATTCAATATTAGTGAAAGAAACCAATGTAGGTAAGAACATAATTGCCTGTGCAAAGATGATAGGCATTACACCTGCACTATTCACTTTTACCGGTAAAAATTGTCTTGCACCGCCAAACTGACGATTGCCTATAATTTGTTTGGCATAATTCACAGGTATTTTACGTACACCTTGCACCAATATAATTAAGCTCATAATGACAGCAACCAGAATGGCAATTTCAATCAGGAAAATTAATAAACCACCACCCGCTTTTTCACTTTTGGCAGAAAATTCCTGAATGGTTGCCTGTGGAAAACGTGCTAATATACCCACCATGATAATAATAGAGGTACCATTCCCCAAACCTTTATCCTGGATTCTTTCTCCTAACCACATTACAAACAAAGTTCCTGCTGAAAGTGTGATAACAGTGGTAATTGTAAATACTGTTCTGTCTAATAAGATAGCCTGTGCATAGCCGCCCTGTGGGTTAGTTAAATAAGCAACATAAGCACCTGCCTGAAAAGCGGTTACAATTACAGTTAAATAACGAGTCCATTGGTTAATTTTATTCTGACCGCTGGTACCTTCTTTTTGAATTTTTTGTAATTGAGGCACTAAAATGGTCATTAACTGCATAAAAATAGAGGCAGATATATAAGGCATAATGCCCAATGCAAAAATGGAAGCTTGTGTAAAAGCTCCACCTGCAAAAGTATCGAACAAACCTAACAAACCTTTATTTGCAGCATTTAATTTTGCCTGATCTAATAAATTCGGGTCAATTCCGGGTAATACTACATGGGTACCAAACCGGTATACTAATATTAAAGCAAGCGTTACAATAATTTTATCACGCAACTCTTCAATACCCCAAATATTCTTAATTGTTTTGATGAATTTTTTCACAAATACTGTTGTTAAGAGATTAAAACCTAAAGCATTTCAAACGCTAATGAATGCGGGAGGCAATATACAGTAAATTATTTAATTAGCTCTACTGTACCGCCAATAGATTCAATGGCAGCTTTTGCCTTATCGCTAATGGCATTTACTTTAAAATTCAATTTAGTTTTTAATTCTCCATTACCCAGAATTTTAACTTTATCAGTCCTGTTTACCAATCCGTTGATGTATAAGTTTTCCAATGAAAATTCTGAGAAAGCATATTTTTCATTCAATGTTTCTATTTGACCTAAGTTGAACACTTTGTATTCAACACGATTAATATTTTTAAAGCCACGTTTTGGTAAACGACGTTGGATAGGCATCTGACCGCCTTCAAAAGCATTTTTACGTTGGTAACCGGCACGGCTTTGTCCACCTTTGTTACCTTTTGTAGATGTACCACCTTTACCAGATGCTTCACCTCTGCCTAATCTTTTTTGTTTGTGCGTTGCGCCTTCTGCGGATTTTAAATTGTGTAATTTCATTGTATTTGATTTTGTACTTATCGGGGAATCGCCCCTCGCTTGATGAATAAATGATAAATGCGAAATGATATGCGAAATTAATTCACATATCATTTAGCATTCAATGATTGAATTACTTTACTTCTTCAACTTTCACTAAGTGGCTTACTTTATTGATCATGCCAACAATTTGAGGAGTTGCTTCTACTTTACGTGATGCATTTAACTTATTTAAACCAAGGGCTTCTAAGGTTTTTTTTTGACGTTCAGACCTGTCGATACCACTTTTTATTTGAGTAACTTTAATTTTTTTCATAATCTTCAGAATTTTAACCTCAGCAAAATATGCTAAAGTTTACCCGTTAAAAACTTTATTTAATTTTACGTTACGATTTTTGGCAACCTGAATTGGCTCACGTAATTCGGTTAAAGCTTTAATGGTAGCCTTAACAACATTATGAGGATTGGCAGAACCAAGACTTTTGGCCAATACGTCGGTAACACCTGCACTTTCCAAAACAGCACGCATGCTGCCTCCAGCAATTACACCGGCTCCGTGTGCTGCGGGTTTAATTAATACTTTGGCTGCACCGGCTTTTGACCATTGTTCGTGTGGTATGGTTCCATGCATTACAGGAACTTTTACCAAGTTCTTTTTTGCATCATCAATACCTTTTGCTATAGCTTCCTGAACTTCTTTTGCTTTTCCCAAACCCTGGCCAACAATTCCTTTTTCGTTACCAACTACTACTAAAGCAGAGAAACTAAAAGTACGTCCGCCTTTTGTAGTTTTTACAACACGGTTAATCGCAACTACTTTTTCTTTCAGTTCAATTTCGCCGGTTAGCTTTACTTTATTTTCAGTTATTTTAGACATGGACCTAAATTATTAAGTATTTGTTTAGATTAGAATTGAAGACCACCTTCTCTGGCACCATCTGCTACACTTTTCACTCTGCCATGGTATAAGTTCCCGCCTCTGTCAAAAACACAGGTGGTAATACCTAATTCTTTTGCTTTATGTGCAATAGCTACACCTACCATTTTAGCTTTTTCAATTTTTGTAACTTTTTGAGCAACTAAATGTTTATCTCTTGAAGAGGCAGCAGCCAGTGTTACGCTATTGTCATCATCAATTAATTGAGCATAAATTTCTGCATTACTTCTAAAAACCGATAAACGGGGTTTAGTAGCTGTACCGGCAACTTTTTTACGGATACGGTACCGAATTTTTTGTCTTTGAACAAGTTTACTATTCATTTCTATTTATTTTGTCTTCCGATACTGCCGGAAGTGTCATTTATAATTGTTATTTACCAGCAGCTTTACCAGCTTTTCTTCTGATAATTTCATCGCTATATTTTACACCTTTTCCTTTGTATGGTTCAGGTTTACGTAATCCGCGTATCTTAGCAGCCACCTGTCCTAATAATTGTTTGTCAATACTTTCTAAAGTAATGGTTGGGTTCTTACCTTTTTCAGTAGCAGTGGCAACTTTCAACTCTTTAGGCACTTCAAAAATAATGTTGTGAGAGTAACCTAATGATAAATCCAATGTATTACCTTGATTCGCAGCTTTAAAACCCACACCCACCAATTCCAGATCTTTTCTAAATCCTTCTGTTACACCTTTTACCATGTTAGATACCAAAGAACGGTACAAACCATGCATGGCACGATGGCGAATTTGATCAGTAGGTCTTTTTAAATTCACTACAGTGTCAGAAATTTCAATCACAATATCTCTGTCAACTGCTTGCTTTAATTCACCTTTAGGCCCTTTCACTGTAATTACGTTATCTTTTCCAAGTGTAACAGTAACGCCTTTGGGAAGTATTACGGGTTGTTTTCCAATCCTAGACATAGTCGTTTCGTTTTTTATAATTACAATTTAAGTTGTGTTCAGCCCCGACTAAAAGGCTTAATTATCTACTTAAATCAAAAAGTGATTAATAAATATAACAAAGCACTTCACCACCAACATTTTGCGCTTTTGCCTGTTTGTCGGTTAATACGCCTTTAGAGGTGCTGATGATAGCAATACCCAACCCATTAATAACACGTTTCATATCAGCGGGTTTTGCGTATTGACGTAAACCTGGTCTGCTAATTCTTTCTAAGGAACGAATAGCAGGTTGTTTACTCGTAGGATCATACTTCAGTGCAATTTTGATAATACCTTGTTTGGTATTTTCTTCAAATTTGTACTTTAAAATATAACCCTGCTCATATAAAATTTCAGTCATCCGCTTTTTTAAATTAGAGGCGGGAATTTCTACCAGTCTGTGACCGGCCATTTGAGCATTACGAATCCTTGTTAAAAAGTCTGCAATAGGATCAGTTACCATTGTATATTAATTAAATGCTGTTCTAAATTTTGTTTACTAAACGGATTAAAATTACCAGCTGGCTTTTGTTACACCAGGAATTTTACCATTTAAAGCCATGTCTCTGAATATTACCCTGGATACACCGAAATAACGCATATATCCACGAGGTCTGCCGGTTAACTGACAACGATTTTTTAATCGTACCGGTGAAGCGTTTTTGGGTAATAAATCTAAAGCAGCATAATCACCTGCAGCTTTCAGAGCAGCACGTTTTTCTGCGTACTTGGCCACCATTGCTTCTCTTTTTGCTTGTCTGGCTATGATTGATTTTTTTGCCATAATTTTAATGTTGATTCTGAATGGGCAAATTGCCCATTTATATTTTAATTATTTTCTTTTTTTGCACTTTTAAAAGGCATTCCCAATTCTTTCAACAGCTCATATGCTTCTTCATTGGTTTGCGCAGTTGTAACAATGGTTATATCAAAACCGGTAATTTTATTAACTTTATCAATATCAATTTCCGGAAATATAATTTGTTCAGTTACGCCTAAAGTATAGTTACCACGCCCATCAAAAGCTTTATCACTAATTCCTTTAAAATCACGTACCCGGGGTAATGCTACAGATACCAGCCTGTCTAAAAATTCATACATTTTTTCGCCACGTAAAGTAACTCTTGCGCCAATGGGCATGCCTTTACGTAATTTAAAATTAGAAATGTCTTTTTTAGAATAAGTAGGTACGGCCTTTTGACCTGTAATTTGTTCTAATTCGTTTACGGCAACATCTACCAATTTTTTATCGGTAACAGCACCGTTCACGCCACGGTTAATACAAATTTTTTCGATTTTAGGAGCCTGCATTACACTTTTATAAGCAAACTTCTTCATCAATACGGGAATTACTTCCTGGCGATATTTTTCCGCCATTCTTGGAGTGTATTTAGTTGTACTCATTATTTAATAACCTCCCCTGATTTTTTTGATATTCTAATTAATTTACCCTCTTCTCGGCTTTTTTTAATTTTTGCAGGGCCGCCGGCTTTTGCATCCCAAAGCATTACATTACTGATATGCACAGGAGCTTCTATTTTAACAATACCACCTTTTGTATTTTGAGCATTGGGTTTGGTATGTTTTGTAACAATGTTTACCCCTTCTACAACAACTCGTGCTTCATCAATCAGAACTTCTAATACCTTTCTGGGTTTTTTCAAGTCCTTGTCTTCACCGGCAATTACTACAACAGTATCGCCTTTTTTGATGTTAAATTTGGGTTTAAATCTTTTACTCATGGTGTTTTACCCTTTTATATAACCCTTTTTTAAAAGGTTAGTTATTTGTTTTGTTACCAGCTTTTAATCTATATTCAGCTTCGTTGCGTCGCACACTTGTACTTGTACAGTTGTTACGCTACGGAGCGATTTATAAAACCTCAGGTGCCAATGAAATTATTTTCATGTAGCCTTTATCTCTTAATTCACGGGCAACCGGCCCAAAAATACGAGTTCCACGTGGCTCATCAGCATTGTTTAATAACACAACAGCATTATCATCAAAACGAATATAAGAACCATCTTTTCTGCGTAATTTGTTTTTGGTTCTTACAATTACGGCTTTGGATACGGTACCTTTTTTAATACCACCGGCAGGAATGGCATCTTTAACGGTTACCACAATTTTATCGCCAATTTTGGCATAATCCTGGCCACTATTTCCAAGTACTTTAATACAAAGTACTTCTTTGGCACCGCTATTATCAGCTACATTTAGTCTGCTTTCTTGCTGGATCATTGTTTAATAATTTGATAGTTAACAGGCTGCTATAAGCAGGCTATCGATAATAATTTTATTTGGCTTTTTCAATCACCTCAACTAATCTCCAACGTTTGGTTTTGCTTAGTGGGCGGGTTTCCATTATTTTAACCATATCACCAATTGTGCACTCATCTTTTTCATCGTGTGCATGGAACTTAGTCGTTTTCTTAACGAACTTTCCATAAATAGGGTGTTTTACTTTTCTTTCTACAGCAACGGTAATGGTTTTAGCCATTTTATTACTGGTTACCACCCCAATTCTTGTTTTACGCAAATTTCTTTCAACCATTGTTAGCAATTTATTGGTTATTAAGCCATAGCTCTGTTATGTAATGCCGTTTTTAAACGGGCAATATCTTTTCTTAACTCACGAATACTCATTGGATTTTCCAACGGAGAAATTGCGTGTGCAAATTCCAATTTCTTTAACCTTAAGGTATCCTCCTCAATTCTGGCTTTAATGTCAGATTCAGTCATCTCCTTTAGGCTCTTATTAAAATCAAATTTTTTTGCCATTGCAAATAATATTAAAGTGTTTATTTTATGCTTGCAAGTCTCTCCTTACAATAAATTTGGTTGCAATTGGTAATTTTTGAGCTGCCAAATGCAATGCTTCTCTGGCAACTGTTTCACTTACACCATCACACTCAAAAATAATACGACCCGGTTCCACTACAGCAGCCCAAAATTCAGGGTTACCTTTACCTTTACCCATCCTTACCTCTAAAGGTTTACGGGTAATAATTTTATCGGGGAATACCCTAATCCAAACGTTTCCTTCACGCTTCATGGCACGTGTCATACTTTGTCTGGCAGCTTCAATCTGACGGTTGGTTAACCAAATGGGTTCTAAAGCTTTTAATGCAAACGAACCGAAAGCAATAGAGGTGCCCCTTTTAGCAACATTCCTAATGCGGCCTTTTTGTTGTTTTCTATGTTTACTTCTTTTTGGCTGTAACATTTTTTTGTTGTTTTTACACAGTATTTACTGTGTGGTATTCAAAAAAAGTATAGCAAATTGCTAGTACCTGTTTTAATGCTGTGGTTTTCTTGGTCCTCTGGAATCATTGTTCCTTCCACCGCCACGGTGATCTCCGCGATTACCGCCTCCGCGTCTGTCATCTCCACCGGTTCTCTCTCTTCTATCGCTTAGGTCATTTTTTCCGCCAACAAAATTTGGGTTCAATTCGCGTTTACCTAATACTTCACCTTTACAAATCCACACTTTGATACCGATTTTACCATATACAGTTTGTGCAAATACACTTGCATAATCAATATCCATACGTAAAGTATGCAATGGTACACGGCCTTGTTTAAATTCTTCACTACGAGCAATTTCAGCACCGCCTAAACGTCCGCTCACCCTTACTTTAATACCTTCTGCACCCATTCTGAGTGTTGAGGCAATGGCCATTTTAATGGCACGCTTAAAGTTAATACGGTTTTCAATTTGCCGTGCAATAGTATCGCCAACAATGGTTGCATCTAATTCAGGACGACGTATTTCAAGAATATTGATTTGAACATCATCCTTACCGGTTAATTTCTTCAATTCTTCTTTAATACTATCTACTTCACCACCACCTTTACCGATAATAATACCTGGTTTTGATGTATGAATGGTAACGATAAGTTTACCAAGCGTACGCTCAATAACTATTTTTGCTATACCACCTTTGTTTATACGGGCATTCAGGTAAGTACGGATTTTTTGATCCTCAATTAACTTAACGGCAAAGTCTTTTTTATTGCCATACCAGTTACTTTCCCATCCGCGGATGATACCTAACCTGTTACCAATTGGATTTGCTTTCTGACCCATAATATGGTTTCAATTAGTTTTTAGAATCTACAATGATTGTTACATGATTGCTGCGTTTTCTTACTCTGTAACCACGACCTTGTGGTGCCGGGCGCATTCTTTTTAAAATGCGGCCACCATCTACAAAAATTGTTTTTACAATAAGACTACTATCTGCAGCACTGGCTCCATTATTTTTTTGTTCCCAATTATTAATGGCACTCTTCAACAGTTTTGCTAACGGGGTAGCATTGTGTTGCGGGTGAAATTCTAATATAGCCAAAGCCTTTTCTACTTCCATTCCACGGATCACATCGGCTAATAACCGCATTTTGAGCGGACCAGTGGGATAATTTTTCAGTTTAGCTACTGCTTCCATTTTGATTTGATTTCTATCATTCGGCAAACTGTTTTACTGTTTGCCCTGAATTAATTTATTTTTTTTGTCCTGAGTGACCTTTGAAGTTTCTGGTAGGCGCAAATTCTCCTAATTTATGTCCAACCATAAATTCAGTTACATATACAGGTATAAACTTGTTACCATTGTGTACAGCAAATGTATGCCCAACAAAATCGGGTGTAATTGTACTGCGACGGCTCCAGGTTTTTATCACCCCTTTCTTTATTTTACCTTCGTTGATGGCGGTTACTTTTTCATCAAGATTTGCGTCAACATAAGGACCTTTTTTAATCGAACGACCCATTTGGATTTACGATTTAGTGCGTTTATCTAAATATTGTTACTTGGTAATTTTTTTACCATCTCTTCTTTGAATAATCAGCTTATCACTGGCTTTGCCTCTTGTTCTGGTTTTTTCACCTTTGGCATATTTACCGGTTCTGCTGCGTGGATGACCTCCGGAAGCTTTACCTTCACCACCACCCATTGGGTGATCTACGGGGTTCATGGCTACACCTCTAACTCTTGGGCGGATTCCTTTCCAACGATTTACACCTGCTTTACCGGCAGTTTGTAAATTATGATCGCTATTAGATACCACTCCAACAGTTGCGTAACAGTTAATTAAAACTTTTCTCAACTCTCCGGAAGGCATTTTTAATACGGCGTATTTTTCTTCCTTATTGGCTAATTGAGCAGATGCACCGGCACTACGTGCTAATTTTCCACCTTGTCCGGGTTGCATTTCAATATTATGAATATTGGTACCCAAAGGCATATTCTTCATTTGAAGTGCATTGCCAATTTCGGGTGCAACTGCATCGCCGGCAATAACTTTGGCACCTACTTGTAAACCCTGAGGAGCCAGAATATATCTTTTTTCACCATCTGCATATTGTAACAGCGCTATAAAAGCAGTACGGTTTGGATCGTACTCAATTGATACAACAGTTGCTTCAATATTTTGCTTATTGCGCTTAAAGTCAATAATACGGTAATGTCTTTTATGACCCCCGCCTATGTAACGCATTGACCTGCGACCCTGAGCATTACGTCCACCTGTTTTTTTAAGTGGTTCTAACAAGCTTTTTTCAGGCTCATTAGTGGTAATTTCAGCATAAGCATTGCCAATTCTCCAACGAGTGCCGGCAGTGATTGGTTTGTACTTTTTTAATGCCATTGTTTCTTAAATTTTAATGCGAAATTTTCAGCTTCGCTACTATAACTAAATGTTTGCGTATAAATCAATTGTATCACCCTCAGCAACTGTTACCAATGCTTTTTTATAAGATGATTTTTTCCCTTTGATAAAACCAGCCTTTGTGTAACGGGTTTTGTTTTTTCCTGGAACTACTACAGTGTTAACATCCACTACGGTAATGCCATAAAAGGATTCAATTGCCTGTTTTATTTGAAGTTTATTTGCTGCACGAACTACTTTAAAAGTATAACGGCGTAACTTTTCCTGTTGGACATTTGCCTTTTCAGATAAAATAGGCTTAATTAAAATATCAGTTGGTTTCATTCTATTTCTTTTGAAACGTTTGTAAATTATGCTTCTACCATTTCGTTTTCTGCAAATATCTTCGCTGCATTTTCTGTTATTACCAAAACATCTGCATTCATTACATCATAGGTATTGATATCTGCCAATAATGTACTGGTAATATTCGGGATATTTCTGGAACTTAAATACACATTATCATTATACTCAGGCAAAACAATAATTGCTTTCTTTTCAGCTACCTGCAAAGCACGCATGATATTGGTAATTTCCTTTGTTTTAGGTGCATCCATTGCAATATCTTCTACTACAATAATGGCATTTTCTTTTGCTTTATAACTAAGGGCAGAAATTTTTGCCAAATCTTTTACTTTACGGTTTAATTTGAAAGTATAAGCGTGTGGTTTAGGTCCAAAAATAGTACCACCACCTTTGTACAAAGGGTTACGGATATTACCTTTACGAGAACCACCGGTACCTTTTTGTTTGTGTAATTTACGGCTGGCACCATGTACCTCAGCACGTGTTTTTACCTTATGTGTACCCTGACGTTGAGCAGCTAAATGTTGTTTAACAGCCAAATAAATAACATGGTCATTGGGTTCAATACCAAAAATATCTTCCGGTAATTCAACCGTTCTGCCTGTTTTTTCGCCTTTTATATTTAATATTTCTAATTGCATGATTTGTGTGAATTATAGGTGACTACTTCTGGATATAAACTATAGAACCGTTATGACCCGGTACTGAACCACTGATTAACAGATAATTTTTCTCAGGGAATATTTTTACTATTTTCAATCCTTTCATTTTTACATGGTCATTACCCATTCGACCTGCCATTCTCATTCCTTTAAAAACTCTTGAAGGATAAGATGAACCACCGATTGAACCGGGGGCTCTTGAACGGTCATGTTGACCATGAGAAGCTTCACCAACACCACTAAAACCATGACGTTTCACAACACCCTGAAAACCTTTTCCTTTTGTGGTGCCAATTACTTCAACAGCATCACCTTCAGAAAAAATATCGAGTGTAATGGTTTCGCCTAATGCTTTTTCAATGGTATAGTTGCGAAATTCTTTTATAAATCTTTTGGGAGCAGTTTGAGCTTTTACGAAATGATTTAACTCAGACTTAGTGGAGTGTTTTTCTTTTTTATCGGTGAAGCCTAATTGCAAAGCTTCATAACCGTCTGTTTCTTTGGTTTTCACTTGTGTTACTACACAAGGACCTGCCTCAATAATGGTACATGCCACCTGTTTGCCATCTTGGGCAAAAATGCTGGTCATTCCAATTTTTTTTCCAATAATACCTTTCATGTTTTGCGGTTTTTGCCCCGCTAAGGTGTAGAGGACATTTTGCCATGAAGCAAAATTCAATCCTTGTTTGCTGCCGACCTTTTCCCTTTTGCCACCAAAACCCGGTGGTTTTGCCTGCTCTTTGAAATATACACTTCAAAGACGATGGAAGTACCGGAAGTAAACAAACCTCGAAGGGCCTGTTTATATGTCAAATTTTATATTCAAAAGCCAGAGCTCCTTTTTCAATAACGATTGGGAGATAGCCTACTTAATCAACTTTATCAAGCTTTGATTTCCACTTCAACACCGGAAGGTAAATCTAATTTGCTCAAAGCATCAACCGTTCTGGATGATGATGTATAAATATCTAATAACCGCTTATGCGTACACAACTGGAATTGCTCTCTGCTTTTTTTATTCACGTGGGGTGAACGCAAAACAGTAAAAATTCTTTTATGCGTAGGCAAAGGAATAGGTCCGGTTACAACGGCACCAGTACTACGAACAGTTTTCACAATTTTCTCGGCAGATTTATCTACCAGATTGTGATCGTATGATTGTAATTTTATTCTGATTCTTTGAGACATAATCTTTACCCAATTTTCCGATTGGGTTGCAAAGGTATGGCTACAGGTTTAAATGGGCAAGAAAAAAGAAAGTTTTTTTAAAAATATTTATAAGAAAAGCGAAATATTTTTTTGTTAGGATAAATGCTGCTAAAAAAAAGAGCCACACGCTTTAAAATGTGGCTCTTTATGATGTATTTACTTGTTCTACATCCTAATCTTCTACTTTTACTTTCCCTTTATTTTTGGCCATTACTTCTTCTGCTACGTTATTTGGAGCAGGTGCATAATGAGAAAATTCCATGGTGGAAGTAGCACGACCTGAAGATAAAGAACGTAATTGGGTTACATAACCAAACATTTCACTCAATGGAACTTTGGCTTTAATTACCTGTAAATTGTTACGGTTATCCATTCCTTCCAACATTCCTCTTCTGCGGTTTAAGTCGCCGGTTACATCACCCATGTACTGATCTGGAGTTAATACTTCCACTTTCATAATGGGTTCTAATAATACCGGTTTGGCTTTTTTGGCTGCTTCACGGAATCCGGACTTAGCACATAGTTCAAACGACATAGAATCTGAATCCACGTCATGATAACTACCATCAAAAACTCTGATTTTCATGTTATTAACCGGATATCCTGCCAATACACCGGTTCCCATTGCTGTTTCAAAACCTTTTTGGATAGCAGGTACAAATTCACGGGGAATAGAACCTCCGAATATATCGTTTACAAATTGGAAATTCTTTCCTTCATTTTCTTTTAACCATTCTTCATCGGCGGGGCCAATTTCAAATTGAATATCGGCAAATTTACCGCGACCACCGGTTTGTTTTTTCAATATTTCGCGATGTTGAATGGTTGCCTGGAAGGCTTCTTTGTATGCTACCTGTGGTGCACCCTGATTTACTTCTACTTTAAATTCGCGGCGCATCCTGTCAAGAATAATTTCCAAATGCAATTCTCCCATGCCACGCA
Organism: Hydrotalea lipotrueae; assembly: GCF_019249625.1. Taxonomy (NCBI): domain Bacteria; kingdom Pseudomonadati; phylum Bacteroidota; class Chitinophagia; order Chitinophagales; family Chitinophagaceae; genus Hydrotalea; species Hydrotalea lipotrueae. The sequence continues at coordinate 25,251 of NZ_JAESDL010000024.1, forward strand.
AAATGGTTTGCCCGGTATCTTCATCTGTGTTTACACGCAAAGTAGGATCTTCTTCTACCAATTTGGCAATGGCCATACCCATTTTGTCCACATCGGCTTGTGTTTTAGGCTCAATGGCAATGGCAATAACTGGCTCAGGAATAAACATATTTTCCAGTACAATTGGATGCGCTTCATCACAAAGTGTATCTCCGGTTTTAATTTCTTTGAAACCAACTGCAGCAGCAATATCGCCCGCTTCAATAAAATCGATTGGGTTTTGCTTGTTGGCAAACATCTTCATAATACGGCTGATACGCTCTTTTTTACCGCTTCTTACGTTTAATACATAGCTGCCGGCATCTAAATGGCCACTATAACAGCGGAAGAAAGCCAAACGACCTACGAATGGATCAGTCATAATTTTGAAAGCCAGGGCTGCAAAGGGCTCTTTGGCATCGGGTTTACGGCTTACCTCTAAGCCGGTATCAGGATTAATACCTGTTACCGCTTCAATATCAACAGGAGAAGGCAAATATCTACAAACGGCATCTAATGCGGTTTGTACGCCTTTGTTTTTGAAAGAAGAACCACACATCATGGGCACTATACTTAAATCGATAGTAGCTTTACGAATGGCTTCATGAACCTCATCTTCGCTAATGGTATTCGGATCATCAAAGAATTTTTCCATTAAATGATCATCGTATTCTGCAACCGCTTCAACTAAGTTTTGTCTCCAGAAATTTACTTCTTCCAACATATCTTCGGGCACCGGAATTTCATCAAAAGTCATTCCCTCTGTTTCAGCATGCCATACAATGCCTTTCATTTTAATTAAATCTACAACCCCTCTAAAATTATCTTCTGCCCCAATGGGTAATTGTAATGGTACAGCTTTGGCTCCGAGCATTTCTCTTACCTGTTTTACCACATTTAAGAAATCGGCACCAGAACGATCCATTTTATTGACAAAACCAATACGAGGTACTTTGTAACGATTGGCCTGGCGCCATACGGTTTCTGATTGTGGCTCTACACCATCCACAGCCGAAAACAAGGCAATCAACCCATCTAATACTCGCATTGAACGTTCTACTTCTACAGTAAAGTCAACGTGTCCGGGAGTATCAATAATATTAAAATAATATTTTTTTGTTTCAGGGGTAACTTTACCTAATACGGTTGGAAAATTCCATTGACAGCTTACTGCTGCTGAGGTAATGGTAATACCCCTTTCTTTTTCTTGTTCCATCCAGTCGGTAGTGGCAGCGCCATCGTGCACCTCACCAATTTTATGTATCATACCGGTATACCGTAGGATACGCTCGGTAGTTGTGGTTTTACCGGCATCAATGTGAGCGGCAATACCAAAATTGCGTTGAAATTTCAAATCCGCCATAAAGTGATTGTTTATTTTTTTTCAGGCGGCAAAGGTAGGGATTTAGGAATTTCTACAAGATTTTAATCAAAGATTTAATGATTAGTTGCTCAAATATGCAATTGATGGGTTAACTGTAAAGCAATTCGAGGAATGAAACTATGTTTTTTATTGAGAATAATGACTATATGTCAAGAAATTAGCAACCAATATCATTTCTTATAGCTTCTACCAATAAAAAAGGCCACCTGATACAGGCAGCCTTTTTCTATGTTATTTTTTATTTACACTTTGAAATGTGAGAAAGCTTTGTTGGCTTCGGCCATTCTATGCACATCTTCTTTCTTTTTGAATGCACCTCCTTCCCCTTTGCTGGCAGCAATAATTTCATTAGCCAGTTTATCGGCCATGGTTCTACCGTTTCTTTCGCGGCTGTAGCGCACCATCCATTTAATACTTAAAGATATTTTTCTGTCGGGGCGCACTTCAGAAGGAATTTGAAAAGTAGCACCTCCAATTCTACGGCTGCGTACTTCTACAGCAGGAGTAATATTAGCTAAAGCTCTTTTCCAAACTTCATAACCATCTTCATTGGTCATTTTAGACACTTTATCGATGGCATCGTAAAATATATTAATGGCAGTACTTTTTTTGCCATCCCACATTATATTATTGATAAAACGGCTTACTAGTTTATCATTAAACCTACCGTCGGGTGCTATAGGTAATTTTTTGGCTTGTGCTTTACGCATGTTATATAAAAATTAGCTGTTTAACTGATTTATTTTTTTGCTTTTTCTTTCTTTGTACCGTATTTAGAGCGGCTCTTTTTTCTGTCTTTAACACCGGCAGTATCTAAACTACCCCTTACAATATGGTAACGAACACCGGGTAAATCTTTTACACGACCACCTCTGATTAAAACGATAGAGTGCTCCTGTAGGTTATGACCTTCACCGGGTATATAAGCAATTACCTCAATTTTATTTGTTAACCGTACTTTGGCCACTTTACGTAAAGCTGAGTTTGGCTTTTTAGGTGTTGTAGTGTATACACGGGTACAAACACCACGACGTTGTGGACAAGCGTCTAATGCTCTTGACTTACTTTTAGCCCTGATAATTTCGCGGCCTTTTCTAACTAATTGTTGTATAGTAGGCATTCTACTTTATTTAATTTTTAGGACGGCAAAGGTAATAGCCCTTGTCGTAAATTCCAAAAAGAAAAATCTTAAAAGATAAAATTTATTTAAAAGATGGCGTTAGCAGCATAAAAAGCTAAATTTTATACAGCCAGCCATGGGTATCTGCCACTTTTCCATAGCGTAATTGATTGAGTTTTTCACGAATGGCCGGGGCAATTTTCCAATTGTCGGTATCAAAAACCATTTGCTCATTTTTATAACGTAATTCTTTTATAAGGGCTATGGTTGCTGCCGTTCCTGTTCCAAATACTTCTTGTAATGTTCCATTTTTATAGGCTACCGTTACTTCATCTATGTTTATTTTTCTTTCTTCCACCGGTATACCCATTTCTTGCAACAACACCAAAACACTGTTTCTAGTAACGCCATTTAGTATGGTACCTTCTTCTAACGAAGGTGTAATGGCAATATTATTAATAACAAAAACCACATTCATCATGCCCACTTCTTGTAGCCATTTGTGTTCAACAGCATCTGTCCAAAGTACCTGATCATACCCCATTTCATTGGCTTTTTTGGCAGCCATCATGCTACCGGCATAGTTGCCTGCATTTTTTGAAAAACCAACGCCACCGCGGGCAGCACGAGTATAGGTTTCTTCCACAAATATTTTCATGGGTTTGGCATAATAGGGGCCTGTTGGACTTAATAAAATAATGAAAGTATAGCTTTCAGATGGCTTTACGCCCAGTGTAACATCTGTAGAAAACATAACCGGCCGAATGTATAACGCATGTTCCGCCTTTGCCGGAATCCAGTCTTTATCAATAGCCAGTAACTGATGCATGCCATCTATAAAAATATATTCAGGAACTTCCGGCATACACATTCTTTCGGCCGATAAATTAAATCGTATAAAATTATCGTAAGGCCTAAAAATAAAGGCTTCTCCGGAAGCATGTTTGTAGGCTTTAATGCCTTCAAATATAGCCTGGCCATAATGCAAGGCGGCCAGGGAGGGCTCCATTTGTAATGATTGATATGGAATAATTTGCGGATCCTGCCATGCCCCATTTTTATAAGTAGCCATAAACATATGGTCAGAAAAGTATTTCCCAAATGGGATATTCTCTAAACTTAAATTGCTTAACCTACTGTGCACAACTTTTGTAACAGGAAAGCCTGATGCCTTTATCATATCTTTATATTTTTGGTGCAAAGAAACAAAAAACTAACAAGTGTTTATTTAAAATTAATTCCGATGAAATTTGAAGATATACAGTTACCTGCAGACTATATTGCTTCCATGTACAAAGATACATTGGTAATTATAGATAATCCAAATATAAATGACCAACCACAAAATGCACCCATTCAGGAGCATCTGAAAGAAAAAACTGCAACAACAACACTACAACCCAACAAAAAACAGGTAGTTCAGGCAGACAATAATTTAGACAATGCAACTGTATTGCCATTTTTAGGAGAGAATAAAAAGAAAATTGCCATTTTAGTATGGGATGAAACCGTTCCTTTTATTAGAGAAGAATGGCTGCAATTTTTAAGTAATATACTTTTAGCCTGCAAACTGAATATAGGGGATGTAGCAATCGTAAATCAGTATACAACAATACAAACTTTCAAAGCATTACAGCAAACATTACAGTCGAATTATTGCATCATGTTTTTAGCAGATATGCAGACCCTTGATTTACCATTTGTTGTACCTGCCTATCGAATGCAAAAGCATAGCAATTGCAGTTTTTTACCGGCAAAGCCCCTCAGCACTTATTTACCTGATGATGCTATTACAAAAGAAGAAAAAAGAAAACTTTGGTTAAGTTTGAAGAACCTGTTTAACTTAAAATAACCTGTCAATTTTTATGCAAACGCTCCTATTTGCCACCAACAACCAACATAAAGTTGAAGAAATACAAAAAGTTTTACCGGCCCCTTACCTTGTAATGAGCTTACTTGAAGCAGATATAACAATCGAAATTGAAGAACCCTACGATACATTGGAAGAAAATGCGCATAAAAAGGCCCATACCATTTTTGAGATGACACGCAAAAACTGTTTTAGTGAAGATACCGGACTAGAAGTAGATAGCTTAGAGGGTGCTCCGGGTGTAAAAAGTGCACGATATGCAGGCATTGAAAGAGACTATAAAAAAAACAATGAAAAACTGTTGCAGGAATTGGCTAACAAAAATGATCGCACTGCCAGATTTAGAACAGTAATTTGTTTAATAATGGATAATCATGTGCATTATTTTGAAGGAATTTGTGAAGGCACCATTGCACTTGCACCTAAAGGAATTCAGGGTTTTGGATATGACCCCATATTTATTCCAAAGGGGAGTAACCATAGTTTTGCGGAGATGAATATAGCAGAAAAAAATAAATTTAGTCACCGTAAAAAAGCCATCGATAAAATGGTTGCTTTTTTAGAAAGCCTTCAACATGAAAAGAGTTAAACTGCAACTGCCGGATGTATTTCCATTTTCCACAGAAATGAAAATACGAGTAACCGACATGAATTATGGTGGACATGTAGGTAATGACCGATTTTTGGCATTACTACAGGAAGCAAGAATGGAATACCTGCAATCACTAGGCTATAGTGAACTAGATATGGAAGGTGTTGGACTAATAATGCGTGATGCAGTCATTGAATTTAAAAAGGAACTGCATTATGGCGATACCATTCAGATTGATGTAGCAACTTCCGGAATTGATGCTATGGGTTTTGATTTGTTTTATAAAATTTCTATCAAAAATGCAAACGAATGGATATTGGCAGGTACTGCTAAAACCGGCATGTTGTGTTATCATTATGCGCTGAAGAAGTTAGCGCCAATTCCTTCAAAAGCATTGGAAAAACTGAGTCATTAACCATTCCATATTTTCCAGTTTTCTTCTGCCTGAATCACCAGCATATCATACCCATTTTGCGTAATGGCACCATTTTCTCTGCCTTTTTGTAAAAAAATCGTTTCTGCCGGATTATAAATTAAATCGAACAAATAATGGTGCTCATTGATACAATGATATGGTATGGGCGGAAAAAATTGAATATTCGGAAATGTGCCTAACGGTGTAGTATTGATGATGATTGTATAGTTCTGCATCATAGCATCATCTAATTCAGAATAATGAATGCTGTTATTGGCAGCAGATGGTTTTCTTGAAACATATATATACGGTATACACAGTTCATCCAATACAAATGCTACAGCAGCCGCGGCTCCACCGGTTCCCAAAATCATTGCTTTGGTATGATGTGCCGCTTTCTTTTTGAGAAAAGAATTTTTAAACCCGATAACATCTGTATTAAAGCCACTCAGCAAACCATTTTGAATATGAATACAATTGCAGGCATTCATTTTTTGAACTGCAGGACTCAATTCATGCAGATAAGGAATAATTTGTTTTTTGTAGGGAATGGTAATAGCCAACCCTTTCAAATTGGGTGTTGCTTTTAATAAATCAGTAATGCCTTCAATTTTTTCAATAGGATACAGAAAAAAATTTGCATCAGTAATATTTTCTGATGCAAATTTTTGATCAAAATATTTTTTTGAAAAAGAATGCGATAATGGATAACCAATTAAACCAAATATGCGCATAATGAATGTTGAATTTAATGCACTCAATTACTTGTTACGATATAAATCAAAAGTATCGCCTCTTAAGCCAATTCGCATGGCTTCTAATGGTATTACTTCATTGGGAGCAATGTTACCAAGGTTCACATTACAGCCTAATAATTGAAGAAAATACAACTGCTGTGCTTTTTGTGGCGCTTCCCATAATATTTTTTCCTCAGGTATTTGTGTTAATATTTCAGCAACTAAACCCTGCCTAACTTCTCCACTGTCTCTGTAAATACCTACATTACCGGCTTCTCTGGCTTCGGCAATTACATAAGAAGCGCCTGCTTCTAATTCTGCACGCATCAATTCAATCCATTTATATGGCGCCATAATATTGGTAGCATCTTTACTTCCAACTTCACTTAAAACGGTTCCATATTTGGTTAATTTTTCAATATATCCGCATTTTTCAGCGTGAGGAATGGTAATGGAGCCATCACTCACTTCCATATAAGTGATATTATATTCCTTACAAATAGCAATATAATCATCTATTTGATTGCGTATTAAAAAAGCTTCAAACAAAGTACCCCCAAAATAAATGGGCATGTTGTATTGATGGTATAAATTAATTTTTTCTTTTAAATTGGGCGTAACTGCAGAAGTACCAAAACCTAATTTTACAATATCAACATGTGGACCCGCGACGCTTAAAAAATTTTCAACTTCATTCATACTGAGGCCTTTATCCATTACCATGGTAATACCATGATTACGGGGCTTTTTCATCCTTTCAGGGATTTGCGTTAGATTATAATTCATGGGGCTGTTATTAATTGGGCGCAAAATTAAAGCAATTCGGGTAAGTGAATTGCTTTAATTATTGAAAATTGGAATAGAATAGTTAAAATCTTTTCCCTTTTTTGTATCTGGCAATAATATCAATCACCTTACTGTTTTGTAATAACGATGGGGCCAGTTCAATCAACTTTTTCAGTTGCCTGGGTGCTTTTTCCATAGCACTCTCCAAGTATAAAAGTCCCTCCTTGCCTCTGTTTAGCGCAAATGAACAAGCTGCCTGATAAAATATAAACAATGGCTTTTGTTCTGCAGCTTTCATGGCCTGTAAACATTGCCCTGCAGCTTCTTCATAATAACCGGCAATGTACAGACAACGAATTAAAGCCTCCCAACCGGCTATTTTTTTGGGTTTATGTTTTACTACATAACCAAAATAAAACAAGGCTTCTTTAAATTGCTGCTGGTGCAATTTACACTCACCCATAGCCAAATTATATTCTGCCACATTGCGTTGTATGCGCAGTGCATTTTCTAAATGTTTGATGGCATTATTCCATTGCCCTTCTTGCATATAGGTGGTGGCAATTTTAAAATGCAGCTTGCTATCATCTGTATTGAGATGAACCGCTTTTTTATAGTTGAACCGGGCTTGCGCAGTATGACCCATTTTATGGTAACAATGCCCAATGGCTTCATAAATTACGTCTTCCGGGCGAGACAATTCCAATACTTTTTCCAGTGCTTCAATTGCTTCCTTGTATTTGTGTAAGCGTAAATATGCATCGCCCATATTTCTGTATGCATATTCAAACTTTTCATCAATCACCAATGCATATTGATAAGCATCAATGGCTTTTTCATACAACTTCAGCCCCTGAAATGCTGCTGCCAAATTAAACCAGGCAATTTCATTGTATGGATAATTATCGATAATTTTTTGGTGGATTTTGATACTTTCTTCATTCCTTCCGGTAAAATCTGTCCAAAAACAAATTTTATACAGTGCTTCTTCATTGTTTGGGTCTTCTTCCAAAATTAGCTGCAGACAGTCAAATACTTTATCAAACTCTTCATAATCATCATAAACATCGGCCAACTCAAACAATAAATCAATTCTTTCCTCTCCTTCAAATAAATGAAGGGCTGTTTCCAAAAGCTCTACTGCTTTAGGTTGTTGATCTAGTGCCAGATACGCGTCTGTTTTTAGAATATATAAATTGATGTCTGTACTATCAAACAATTCCGCTTTTTCCAATAATTCAAGCGATTGGGCATACTTTCTGCGGGCAATTAACAAGTCTGCTTTCTTAATCATCAGGTGGGATGAGTATGGATACAGTTCTAAGCCGGTTTCAACGGCTTTAAATGCTTCATTCAAATCATCCCTTTCGTCATAGTAATCCACAATTTTTTCAAATGCCTCCTCTTCCAGAAAAGAATGGCCCCGACCTGTTTTTAAGTTTTGATACTGCTGTAGCAGTTCTCTTAATGAATCTCTGTCTTCGTCGTGGTAGGATGGATCTCTCATAGATGTAACGTTTATCTAATGTACAGTAAAAGTTTTACAATTTTGGCATTATTTTGGAAAAGAAATTTGTTAAAAATCAATTAATAAAAAGAAAATTGTTAAAAATTGTAAAAAATGTATAATTTTGTATAAATGTTTAACAACAGATTCATATCTAAACTGGCTTTTCTAACACTATTCATTATTGTTACGAAATGTGCTGTTGCTGCTATTACATTTAGTGGCACAACAGATGAATCAAAAAACAGCAGTAAGTATTCTTTAAAAAACTTAAGCCATTACAGCCATAAAACTTTCTCCCTTTCACTTATTAAGGCTGGTTTAGAATACAATGGTACACATATTCTTAAAACTCAGAATTACGCTTCGGGTGCCGAGGTAAATTCAATCATGCAATACAAAAGTGGAAATACGACTTATGTTTTTCCTTATAAATTTAAAGTGCATGTTCCCAAGTTTAAAACACCTTCTCCAATAGCTAACTAATAATTGATAATTCTATACCCTTTGGTGGGCAATTCAAATTCTGAAAGTAACACAGGATCTAAACTGATTTTTGTTGCTATAAAATGTACTTTATTCTTTTTATTGTCTTCTGCTTGATACTCAAGTACAAATCCGGGTACATCTTTAAATTCATATTCAAAATCTTTTACTGATGGAACTATAGCGGTTGCATAGTATAGTGTATATACAGAACTATCTTGCAGTAAAAGTTGTGCTTTTTTACAATTATATCCCAATATGGTTTTGGTATCGGGTAAAGGAACAAATTGAATGCCTGCAAACTTTTTATTGGCAGCCACCCATTGTGTTTTGGTTAATACAGTCATGTACTTGTTATTTCCAAAACTTCTTAACACTACTACTTTGCCGGTTGACTGATCAATAATAGTAGAAATTTGATAAGATGGACTAACCACATTTACCCTACTGTTATTCCCTTTTATGTATACCGTTTTATGTACCACTTCGTTTGCTGCAGAATAAGGGTTAGCAGACTGATTTACATCAATTACATTTTGAAAATAAATGGTACATTCAGCAACAGTACGTTGCTGCGAAAAAATGTAAATTGATGGAAAAAATAAAGCCACCAAAATTAGTTTCATAATTTTCAATTTAAATAAAATGTATTTGATACAGCGTTAATGAATAATGCAAAGCTAATGTACTTACAAATTACAATGATTTACTTAAAGAAGCTGTTAATTCAGCTCATAAACCAACCAGGTAAGCTGCAAGTAAAAATTGAATACAAATTTTAATAAGCCAATTTTCTTAACTTATCTCAAATTAAAAAGAGACTGTAAGGCTTATTGCAAACAGTCTCTAAAACTATCTTAACAGAAATTTTTACTATTTTTTCTTTTGAGTTCTTTCTTTTAATTCCTGCACTTTTTTCTGCGATTCCATCATTTGTTCATACCGTTCCTGCCACTTACTTTTTGTTTTGGCTTTCGGCGATTTACGTTTTTGATCAATTTTTGCTAAAATTTTATCGTGGTCAATAATCCTTTTTTGAATGATGAACTGTAATATTAAAGTAACTGTATTTGAAACGGTATAATACCATGTTAAAGCTGATGGCATGCCATTGAAGAAAAACAACATCATAAATGGAAAAATATATGGCATGTATTTTAGTGCCGGATTATCCTGCGTTGGCGTAGATGCCATATTATAAATGGAAATAAAGAAACTGGTTAATACAGCCGTAATGGTAAACAAACTGATGTGATCACCAAAATTAAAAGGTAAACTAAAAGGTAACCGGGCTATTACATCGTAAGAGGATAAATCTTTACTCCATAAAAATGGCTGTCCACGCAATGCAATGTTAGAATTAAAAAAACTATACAATGCAAAGAATATGGGCACTTGCAGCAGCGCCGGAATACATCCTCCCAATGGGTTTACGCCTGCCTCCCGATACAACTTCATTTGTTCCATTGCAAATCCCTGCTGGTCTGTTCCAAATTTTTGTTTCAGTGCATCTAACTCAGGCTTTAAAACTTTCATTTTTGCACCACTTAAATAACTGCTATAGGTTAATGGAGAAGTGATTAAACGTATAAAAAGCGTTAATAAGAAAATAACCCATCCGTAATTACTAATAAACCCGGCAAAGAAGTTAAATACAGGCATAATAACATATAAGTTAATAGGTCTTACAAAAGCATATAAACTTCTACCCAGGTTAACAATTTGGTCCATGCCCTTGGCTTCTTTTTTTAATATGGCATATTCATTGGGTCCATAATACAATTGCATGGGAATTGTTACAGATGCCTCTGCAGGTATTTTCATGTGCAGGTTAGCGGTGCTGGTAAATAAAGTTTTTGAAGAGTCATCCGTTTCTCTCTTCCACTTTACTTCACCCCCGCTAAAATCGTTTTTTGCAACCCATGTTACATTAAAAAATTGTTGTACATTAGAAAACCAGCTTACCGGTTTTTCGAATTGGTGGGTTTCTTTTGAAGATATATAATCAAAATTTCCACCTTCATAAAAGCATAAATTACTGGTTATCCGTTCATAGTGTGCAGAGCGTTCCATTTGCTGAGCATGATCAACCCACATAAAATTCATTTCATTGCCCGTTAACAAACGATTGGCTCCCTGCATAGTAATATTCCAATTCACCATGTAATTATTAGGCTGAATCACAAAACTGTGTACAATACTTTGTCCTGCACCATCACTTAAAGTGTATTGAATGGTTTGTGTGCCATCAGTATTTTTTATAATAGCAGATGGAGTAAAATATAAATCATTGGTGTTGGCTGAGCTATTGTTACCGGTATTGATATTATAACCTAAAATGTCATTCGTTGAACCCAACATAACCTGTTGGCCGTTGTATGATTTGTAATTTTTTAATATTACAGATTCAATTCTTCCACCTTTATTGGAGAATACAATTTTCATAACATCGTTCTCAACTGTATCGAATGATGTTTTGCCAATGGCTGCGGTTGCAAAATTTCCTGCAGTTGATAATTTAATCAATGAATCCTGTTTCAATGAATCTTTTACAATGGTCTCCGGATCTTGGGTTTGCCGAAGCGCATTGACCCGTGCAATAGAATCCTGCACATGTTTTTGCTGTTTCAGCATTTCCTGCTGAGACTGATTATTCATCCAAAAAAACGCAATAAATAAAATTGCTAACAAACCAAAACCAATAATCGTATTCTTGTCAAAATTCATATTGAAAAAATATTGAGCGGCAAAGGTAGGGATTGACAACTGAATGCGCTTAGGCTATTCCCTAAATATTCATTGATCAGGCAATTATGACCAAAATTTACAATTTTATAATATCCATTTAAAAATTGTACAATTATTGCTTTTTAGCGTGGCCCCGGAAGACAATACTGCTGCAAATAGCGGGTATACAAATGAATTAAGTGTTCTCTGGTTCCAGGCTCTTCAGAAATACTATGCGTTCTGTTGGGATAACTCATCATATCAAACTGTTTACCATATTTCACCAATTTATTTACAAGCAGTTCCATATTTTGATAATGTACATTATCATCGCCTGTACCATGAATCAATAACAAATGACCCTGTAGATTTTTTGCATAAGTAATAGGAGAACCGGCAACAAAATCGGCGCTATCTTCCTGTGGCAAACCCATATAACGTTCCTGATAAATATTATCGTAAGTAAACTGACTGGCAACGCCTGCTACTGCAATACCGGTTTTATATATATTTGGATACTGAAACATTAAATTTTGAGTAGCCGAACCGCCCCCGCTCCAACCCCATACCGCAATTCGGGAAGTATCAACATAAGGCCATTGTAAAATTTGGCTGGCAGCATCTGCCTGATCGCTGATATTTAAGCGGCCAATTTTTCTATAAATACATTTCCGCCATTCACGGCCTTTCGGCACAGGAGTACCCCTATTGTCGATGGAGATGTATATATAACCATCTTTTGACATGTTTCCATTATACAAAAAATTACGGGCAATGCCATATTCATCTTTTACATTTTGACCCCAGGGTTCGGTATATACATAAAATACAACCGGATATTTTTTGGTAGAATCAAAATGTTCTGGCATCACTTTCCAACCATCCATCTCAATCCCATCTTTATTTTTTATCTTAAAAAATTGAACATTAGAATTAGCAGGATTGGCCTGTGCAATAGCAGTATTCACCAAATTACCATCTAAACCCTGATGATGGGGTAATGAAATCCATTCGCGTACAAAAGGTGTATAATGGTTCGAAAAAATATGTTCAGCAAAAAGAGCTGTTGGTGAAACTGCATATTCATGAAAACCATTTTGGTTTTCGGGCGATAAACGCTCTGCCGTTCCAGTTCCATCTAATTTTGTTCTGTATAAATATTTTTGAGTTGCATTGAAAGGGGAAGCCAAAAAATAGACGTATCCATTTTTTTGATCAATTGCGCTAATACCCATTACATCATAATTACCATTTGTAATTTTTAGTTCTGATTTACCATTTTTACGAATACTGTATAAATGACGCCATCCATCTTTCTCACTGGCCCACAAAAATGCATCACCGTTATTGAGCCAGTCCCATCCGCCATAAGAATAATCTTCATCCCATAGTGCCAAAATATCAATCCACGCACTATCGGTTTCATGATAAATGGTTTTGGGCTGGCCTGTTTTTATATTGCAAAGTAAAATATCAGAAACATTTTGTTTTCTGTTTAAATGCTGCAAAATCAATTCTTCATTATTGTTTGCCCATTCCATTCGAGGAACATATGATTGCAACACAGGATCTGTAGGAATCTGCATCCATTTTGTTTTAGCTGTGGCAATTTCAACCACACCAATTTTAAAAGGTGAAGGTGCCTGACCTGCAATGGGGTATTCTACGGGTTTTATGAAAGGGTAACTTGAATCGGTATTATTAATCATTAAATAATTTCTGGTATTTTTTGCATTGATTTGCCAGTAGGCAATTTTAGCACCATCCGGGCTCCAACGAAAACCATCTCTGCAAAAAAATTCCTCTTCATAAGCCCAATCGAATGTACCATTGATTAAGAAATAATTACCATCAGTTGTTAAGGCTTTAATAGCATTTGTATTTAAATCTTCCACATATATATTATGTTCACAAACATAGGCCACTTTATTGCCATCGGGTGAAAATTTTGCAAACATGAGTGAAGATGCCGGCCTCCCTTTTCCTAATTTGGTTAGTTTTTTGTTTATCAGATTCAACACCCAATAATCGCCTCTGGTATCATAGCGCCAAACTTTTTTAGAATTGGTATAAATCAACAATTTTTTTTCATCATTGCTAAAGAAAAAATTGCGAACAGCAAGTGGTTCAGTTGCACCTGTTGGAGTTAATTCGGCAGCGCTGATTAAAGTACTGCTTTCCATGGCAGGGAATTGCGTAGCCACAATATTATTATCCTGCACGGTAAAAATTGTGTTTCCTGCTTTATTCCAATGAATGCCCTGAGGAGGCTGTGCCATTAAATTGAATGAAATAAAGAAAAGAAAAAATAAAAAAAATGTTTTCATATAAAATAAATTTATCTAACCAATTTCATCCTACTCTTTTTCACACAACAATATAATGATATTCGTTGAAAGCAAATATCATTTTAAATGTTCCTCAAAAAAAACGAACAATATGATTTAACATATTGCACGTTCAAGTATTTAAAAAAATTGAATATTTATATCAATGCATCCTGTATGGCTGGAGAATTTAACTTCAATTGTTTTTTTGCTTCATGATATTTTTTTACCGCCTTTACAAAATGTACAAATAGTGGTGCCGGTTTCTCTACAGTACTTTTTAATTCGGGGTGGTATTGTACACCGATAAAGAAAGGATGTGCCGGTAACTCCACAATTTCTACAAGCCCTGATTCAGGATTAATTCCACTCGCAATCATACCATTTTGCTCAAAAATTTCTTTGTAAGCATTATTAAATTCATAACGGTGCCGATGTCTTTCACTAATTAAAGTTTGTTTATAAATATCAAAAGCCAAAGTATCTTCTTTAATAGCACAAGGATACGCACCCAGCCTCATGGTACCTCCTTTTGAGGTAATTTGTTTTTGATCTTCCATTAAATTAATAACCGGATTAAGGGTATTGGGTTCCATTTCTAACGAATGTGCATCTTTAACACCCAATACGTTTCGTGCATATTCTATCACTGCCATTTGCATTCCTAAACAAATACCAAAAAATGGCAATTTATTTTCCCGGGCATATTGCACGGCAAAAATTTTTCCATCAATACCGCGATTACCAAATCCTGGCGCAACCAACAGCCCATCCAGACCCTCCAATTTTTCGGCTACATTTTCTTTTGTAATATGTTCGCTATGCACATTTACAACCTGTACTTTTACTTCATTCGCTGCACCGGCATGTATAAAACTTTCTAGAATGGATTTGTAAGCATCTTGTAACTCAATATATTTGCCAATAAGCCCAATCGTTACTTTCCCTTTTGGATATTTTATTTTATCTATATAAGAAATCCATTCATCTAATTTAGGTTCCTGTTTAGAAGTAATTTGTAATTTATTCATACATATCACATCTAATTCCTCACTTTGCATTAACAGTGGCACTTCATAAATAGAAGCAGCATCCATGGCTTCAATTACTGCTTCTTTTTTTACATTACAGAATAAAGCAATTTTGCGTTTTATATCATCATTCAGTGCTTCTTCCGTTCTACATACAATAATATCTGGATGCACACCTGTTTCACTAAGCATTTTAACGCTATGTTGTGTTGGTTTTGTTTTCAGTTCTTTTGCAGCTTTTAAATAGGGTATTAAAGTTAAATGAACTACCACCACATCTTCTTCAGGTAGTTCCCATTGTATTTGACGTACAGTTTCAATAAAAGGCAGGCTTTCAATATCGCCCACGGTACCACCTATTTCGGTAATTACAATATCAAACTTACCATCCTTACCCAACAATAACATTCTGCGTTTTATTTCATCGGTAATATGTGGTACTACCTGTACGGTTTTTCCTAAAAAATCGCCGGCTCTTTCTTTATTAATAACGGTTTGATAAATTCTACCCGTTGTAACATTATTGGCTTGTGAGGTATAAATATTTAAAAACCGCTCATAATGACCTAAATCCAAATCGGTTTCTGCACCATCTTCGGTAACAAAACACTCGCCGTGTTCATAAGGGTTTAAAGTTCCGGGATCTACATTGATGTATGGATCGAATTTTTGGATAGTTACGCTAAAACCACGAGCCTGCAAAAGTTTTGCAAGACTGGCTGCAATAATACCCTTTCCTAAACTGCTTGTTACCCCTCCGGTAACAAATATATATTTGGCCATAAAAAATGGATGTTGTTTTAAACTTTTACCTGCACAAAAAGCGTTTCAGCAAATAACATTACATAAAAAATGAATACAATTACACCTTTCATTAACAAAAGCCGGCTTTTGTGTAACCAACAGACCTTAAGAGAATTGAAAAAAGTTGAAATGATAACTCTTGGAGGTCGCACAAACCTACGGCAATTTTTTCTCTCTAAAAAATGGCTGTAGAAAAATTAAACAGTTCATTGTATTTTGTGTTAACAAGCGAACAAAATTTAAATAAAAGAAGTTTTATTTAATTTTAAAGAATACCAATCGTGCCAATAAAAACGGAATGAATTGGTACATCGTTCACAAACCAAAAAAAATTTATGAAAAAACTTATGTTACTTGCCGGCACAGCACTTGTTGCTGCAGTTTTACTAAGTGCAACTTTTAAACAAAAAGAACCTGATCCTTTAACTCCTGAATGTTACATTAGTTGTTTTAATGCAGAAACCCGCCAATTAATTGAGTTAGATGCAGCCAAACCAGGTTTTGGCAAATTGCACCCCAACCCCATCATATTAAAATATTTTAAAGCATTAGGCAAAACCATTCAATATACAACTACAGGCGGCAAAATGGCTTCCGGCTATTTGATTAAAGCAAAAAATCCAACCAAAAAATGGGTATTGGTTTTTCAGGAATGGTGGGGCTTAAATGATAATATTAAAAATGAAGCCGATAAACTGTATACTGAATTAGGGGATGTAAATGTATTGGCGCCGGATATGTACGATGGAAAAGTAGCCACTACACCCGATAGTGCGATGGTGTATATGCGTAATGCCAATGCAGACAGATTAGATGCAATTGTAACTGGTGCTATAGCTTATGCAGGAAAGGATGCTAAAATTTATACCATTGGCTGGTGCTTTGGTGGTGGCTGGAGTTTACAAGCCGCATTATTAGCCGGGAAGCAGACAGCAGGATGTGTAATGTATTATGGCAGGCCCGAAAACAATATTGAGCGCTTAAAAGGTTTAAATTGTGATGTGATTGGTTTCTTTGCCAATCAGGATCAGGGTATTAATCCGGAAGTAGTTACCCGCTTTGAAGAAAACATGAAAGCTGCCGGAAAAAAATTAACTGTGTACAGATACAATGCCGGACATGGTTTTGCCAACCCATCTAACCCCATCTATAATAAGGCAGCTACAGATGATGCCAATGCAAAAGCTTTGGCTTTTTTAAAATTGCATTAATAGCTATTGAGGAAGAACAAAATAAAAATACCCGGCAGCTTTTGAAGTTACCGGATATTTTTATTGAATAGATTTGTATTTATTGTAAACCAACAATTACTGCCTGATAAGGCTCCATTGAAATGGTTTTGCCGGGCAAGAAAGAATTGTAGTTATTAATAAGCGGGGTTGGTTTTACCTGCATGCCTTCAGGAATATCCCAACCCACATGGTCTTTACTAAAATTTAAAATAACCAAAACCTTATTAGCGCCATCACCTCTTGTGTAAGCATAAATTTTTGGATTATCAGGATCTAATAATTGATATTTTCCGTACACCAAAACATCTTTATATGTTTTACGAAGTAACACCATTTTCTTAAAGTAATTCAAACATGAATTAGGCTCTTTTGCCTCATCTTCCACATTTACGGTTGCATAATTGGGGTTTACTTTAATCCACGGCGTACCGGTAGTAAAACCGGCATTGGGTGCATTACTCCATTGAAATGGTGTTCTACCATTATCCCTTGCCGATATTTTTTGTGCATTTAAAAATTCTTGCAAATTGCCGCCTTTATTTTTAATTTGCTGGTACATATTGAGTGTTTCAATATCTCGATAATCATCAATTTTATCGAATTTTATGTTACACATGCCCAACTCATCGCCAAAATAATAATAAGGAGTAGCCCGCATAGAAAGTAAAAATGTGGTGAGCATTTTAGAAGATGGCTCTCTAAATTCGGGACTATCATTGCCCCAACGCGTTACCATACGGGGTTGATCATGGTTTCCCAAATAGATGGTACCCCAGCCTTTAGTAGCAAAAACACTATCCCAACGGGTATAAATTTGTTTAAATCCGGGAAGTTTGTATCCATCCGGTTCCGGCGTTTTAAATTTACCGGGTACATAACCATAACTTACCCCATCAAAATTATATAGCATATTTAATTCATGTCTGTCGGCATCAACAAATTTGTTCGCTGTTTCTAAAGTAACGCCGGCACCTTCGGCTACCGACATATCAGTGTATTTACTCAGCACCTGTGCATTCATTTCGTGTAAATATTCATGTAAATTGGGACCACTGGCATAGTATTGTGCCCAATCGCCATTGTATTTTTCTTTTAAAATTTCAGGCGTTATTACCGGGAAACTGGTATCCTTCGATATGAATGGGATAACATCCATTCTAAAGCCATCAATACCTTTATTAAACCAGAACTTCATCATATCAAATATTTCTTCACGCACTTTTGGATTTTCCCAGTTTAAATCGGGTTGGTATTGGCTAAAATAATGCAGGTAATAAGAATTGGTTGCCGGATTAAAAGTCCATGCACTGCCGTTTATATCAAAAAAACCCTGACGGAACGGCGGTTTGCCTTTTTCTGCAGGCCACCAATGGTAATAATTATAATATGGGTTTTTACGACTTTTGCGTGCTTCAATAAACCATTTGTTTTGATTGCTGCTGTGGTTAGCCACCAAATCCAATACCAACTTTATTCCCCGCTCATGCATGCCATGTAACAGGGTATCAAAATCGGCCATGGTTCCAAAATCTTTCATAATGGCTTCATAATTACTAATATCATAGCCATTGTCTTTATTGGGCGATTCAAATATTGGATTCAGCCAAACCACATCAATTCCTAAGCTTTTAATATAATCTAATTTAGAAATAATACCTTTTAAATCGCCTACTCCATCTCCATTACTGTCTTTAAAACTTCGTGGGTAAATCTGGTATACTACTACTTCTTTCCACCAGTCTTTTTTGGAGGCCATACTATCGGTTTTAACATGTTGTTCTGTGGCAGAATTATTACAGGCAGTCAAAAAAAATACCATTCCAACCATTGTACTAAGGATGAGATACTTCATAAGGTTACAATTAAAAAATGAGCCAATCATTCAAAAACAACACTGCAAATTGCTATACAAAGCTTATAAAGCTTACAGCCTGTTTAGGAAAAATTACATTGAAGGAATAAAGGTAGGAATTAAAACACTTCGCCAATATTTACATAAAAACCACCTGAACCATTCTTACCAAAACCATAATCTACACAAAGGTTGGTGCCGGAATGTTTATTTAATTTAACGCGAATACCTAACCCATAGCCAGGTAACAGGGTATTATATTGTTGTGAGAGATCGCCGGAAAAATTTTCAACATTGGCAAAAACCACACCGCCAATTAATCCGTTTCTAGAAATACGATAGCGGTATTCACCTTCCAGATATACCATGTTTCTGCCGCGAAACCTTCCTTGTATGTACCCTCTTCCGGTATTGTACTGATCGTCCCAACCGGTACTGGGCAATAATAAATAAGGTGGTGTTCCGGAGAGTGTTAGCCAGTTATAACTCCACAATGCCAATGTATTTTTAGAATATTTATGTGGGAAAGGAAGATACTTTCTTACATCGATTAATACCGACTTAAAATTTTGATCACCATCCAAAAATGTAAAACTATTTCTTAATACAAAATTGGCATATAAGCCCTGGGTAGGATTGATTTGATTTTCCCGGTTATCATATAAAAACTTTAATACCGGACCGGATGCGATTTCATCGTAACCCAGCTCTTTAGTTATAATTGTATTAATACGCCTTGTACCTAGATTAATTGCTTTGATATTCCAAAACTGATCATAATAATATCCTACACCCGCATATATATTTTTACCAACCGACCTTAAAATACTTTCATGCAATTTTAACCCAACAAAATCAATCGTGTGTCCTTTATTGGGGTCTGTTCTACCCCCTAAACCGTAAATGCTGGAGGGATAATCAATAAACCGGTTATCAGATACAATATTATATTTATCATTTTTTGTCCATATATTTAATACCAATGGCACTATAGTTTGTTGGTATTGTGAGTAAGTTATACTGGTAGTAATACTGGATATTTTATTAGATCCGGTATTGAAGTAGCCAATATTAGCGCTTAATATTCCAGCAAAACCAGTTTGTAAAGTATACCCAACAGCAGGTACAATGGCCAAATTGTATTTATGATGTTGTTCGTTTTTTTGTGTGGTATCTGTTGAAAGTTTATTTTTTTTATGAAAAAGATGATGCGTAACATCTACCAAATCTCTTTCCAATAAGCTATCTACACCTGTATAAACAGAATGAACTGCAGCCCCCGAATTAAAAATGGTTTGTGCATTAACCTGTATACACCAAATAAAAATCAATAGAGAAGTATAATATAATTTACGCAAACAGGATTATTTTTAAATAAGACAATTAAACTGGCTATATGTTTAAGTATTTAGTTGTTAAGCCTAACCTAATAAAATACCTTTTATAGTAAAAACGCTTCACATGTCGTCTAATATTTTTTTATAACTTGTAACAATACCTTTAATAAGCGAGGAGCTAAAGCCTTGGTGTTCCATTTCATTCAATCCGGCTATCGTACAACCTTTTGGTGTAGTTACTTTATCTATTTCCTGTTCAGGATGTGTATTTTTTTGCAATAATAATTCGGCAGCACCTTTCACTGTTTGTGCTGCTATTAATGAGGCAACTGATGCGCTAAAACCAATTTCAATCCCTCCCTGAATATTGGCACGAATGTAGCGCATGGCATAAGCTGTACCACAAGCGCCCAATATTGTAGCCGCATCCATCAATTTTTCTTCAATAAATACTGTTTTACCCAGCTTATTAAATAATTCGGTTACAAAAGCCGTTTGTGCAGCAGAAGCCTGAAAGGCACTGATACAGGTTAAACTTTGCTGAATGGCAATGGCTGTATTGGGCATAGCCCTGAAAATAGTAAACTGATTGCCAACCATTTTCTGAATATCCTTAATCCAAACGCCGGTTGCCACACTAATTAGAACATGTTTATTGGGTTGCAAAAGCGGTTGCAGTTGTTGTAATACTTCTCGTATTTGAAATGGTTTTATAGCAAAGATGATGTAGTCGGCAAAATGAATTGCATCACTATTGTTTGAAAATACATGCACGCCTTTTTCTTTGAAAGAACCAAGGGTTTCAATATTTCGTTTAGTAATACATAAGTTCTCGGGCAAAATAAAGCCACTGTTCAGCAGCCCTTCTGCAATGGCAGAACCCAGATTACCACCTCCTATAATTGCAATTTTTGCTTGTATTTGCATATTTATATGTTGAAATAAAAAATTAGTAGGATAAATACTTATGAATTATTTTAAGTTGCCTAATAAAATTTTTGTGGTTTAAGATAATGGCGCACATAATCATCCACACCCTTTTCTAAAGAATAAAAGGGTTGTTGATAACCAATATTTCTAAGTTTTTGCATATTGGCCTCGGTAAAATACTGGTATTTATCCCTAATATCTTCCGGCATATTAATAAACTTAATATCGGCTGTTTTATCCAATCCATCAAAAGTAGCAACAGCTAAATCATAAAAACTACGGGCTTGTCCAGTGCCCAGGTTGTAAAGTCCATTGTTTGTTGGCAACCATTTTTTTTGTAACATCTGCTTCATCATCCAAAAAATTACGGCAACAACATCTTTTACATATATAAAATCTCGCAGTTGTTGACCATCTTCAAAGTCGGGCCGATGGCTTTTAAATAGTTTTACAAAACTGTGTTGCGCAATTTGGTGGAAGGCATGAAAAATAACACTGGCCATTCTTCCTTTATGGTATTCATTCGGACCATATACATTAAAAAATTTCAATCCTGCCCAATAGGGTGGCTGCGAACCTAAAGTAAATGCCTGATGCAATGCCCATTTATCAAATTCATTTTTGCTAACGCCATATGGGTTTAAGGGCTTTAACTGCGCAACAACTGAGTGGTCATCATTGTAACCAAAACTACCATCCCCATAAGTAGCAGCAGATGAAGCATAAATTAAGGGCACTTTATGTGCAGTACAGTAACTCCAAACATCTTTTGAGTATTGTACATTGAGTTTTTCATGAACAGCATAATCAAACTCAGTTGTATCAGTTCTTGCACCAATATGCAGCAATGCGGCAACGTTAGGTTGATGTGTTGCCAGCCAGTCAAATAAAGAAAGTCTTTCTACAGTTGCTATAAATTTTTTATATTCCCAATTCCGGCGCTTGGTTTCCACGCCAAAATCATCTACCATTACAATGTTTTCAATACCGGTATCATTCAGTTGCTGCACCAAACAAGAACCAATAAAACCGGCAGCTCCTGTAACAATAATAATATCCTGATTATTTGCTGAAATTTTTGTTGCCATTATTGAATCAATTTTTGAATTGCAGTTTCATATATATTTTTCCATTCGTTAATCTCACCCCAGTCTTCATTGTTTACAGCAATGTTGCCTGCAGTTACCTTACCTAATTGATGTACGGGAACTTTATATTGTTGAGCCAATTGCTGTATGCCCGGCCATTGTGTTGCAGAACAAGTAATCACTGCTCTTCCCTGTGCTTCACCCAACCAAAACGCATCTGCACGAAGGTGTTCAAATCCTTCTGCACTTACCTGAAAGCCGAGTAAACGGTTAAATCCTTTTTCCAACAAAGTTGTAATCAATCCGCCTTCACTAATATCGTGCGCACTTTGAATGGAATGGTTTTTAATTAACTGCAACAAAAACTGCTGCATTAACAACTCTTCATCCAAATTAAAATAGGGAACATTCGAGAACTCGTGTTTTTTTAATTTATGCAAGTATTCAGATGAACCAATATCATTTACCTGTTTGCCAACTAAAACAATTACATCATCCGCTGATTTAAAATCTAATGTCATTCTGTTTTTAAAATCATCAATCACACCAACCATACCAATAGTAGGAGTTGGATAAACCGGACCATCAGGGTTCTGATTGTAAAAACTAACATTACCACCTGTTACAGGCGTATTAAATGCACGGCATGCATCGCCCATACCTTTAATGGCTTCTACAAACTGATAATACACTTCCGGATCATAAGGATTACCAAAATTCAGGCAGTTGGTAACCCCCAATGGTTCGCCGCCGGAACATACAATATTTCTGGCAGCCTCTGCTACAGCAATGGCACAACCTGTATAAGGGTCTGCAAATACATATTTGCTATTACAATCAACCGTCATGACCAACGCTTTCCCTGTGCCTTTTGCTAAAACTACAGCAGCATCGCTGGGTGCATTGGTACTGGCATTGGCAGTACCTACCATACTATCGTATTGCTCGGCCACCCATTTCTTACTTGCAATATTGGGTATTTGAATTAATTCAGTAACAACAGATTTTAAATTTGTTATATCTTTAATAGATTTAATGTCAAAGCTTTGTATTCTATTTAAATAAGCCGGTTTTTTGTATTCCCGTGTATATTGGGGGGCTCCGCCTCCTAAAACAAGTTCTTCTGCAGGAATTACAGCTTCCAATTTTCCATGATAATAAAATTGCAATAAGCCGTCATTGGTTACCTCACCAATGTTACTGGCACTTAAATCCCATTTATCAAAAACGGCCAATACCTCTGCTTCTCTTCCTTTTTCTACTACCAATAACATACGTTCCTGGCTTTCGCTTAAAAGTAATTCCCATGCTTTCATATTTTGTTGCCGGGTAGGTACTTTCTCTAAATCAATGCGCATACCCACTCCGCCTTTTGCACTCATTTCTGAAGTTGAGCAAATTATACCGGCTGCCCCCATATCCTGCATACCCACAATGGCTCCTGTTTCAATTACTTCTAAACAAGCTTCCAATAATTTTTTTTCCTGAAAGGGGTCACCTACCTGCACTGCCGGCAATTCTTCGGTACTATCGGCTGTGATATCTGCACTGGCAAAACTGGCACCACCAATTCCATCTTTACCGGTAGCACTACCTACAAAAAACACCGGATTACCAGTTCCTTTTGCAGTAGCACTAATCATTTTATCTGCCTTCATAATACCAACACTCATGGCATTTACCAATGGGTTGGTATGATAACAATCTTCAAAATATACTTCACCCCCAACTGTAGGAACGCCAAAACAATTACCATAATGGCCAATGCCTTTCACGACTCCTGAAAGCAAACGTTGCGTTTTTTTATCTTTTAAATTCCCAAATCGAAGGCTGTTTAAGGAAGCAATAGGTCGGGCGCCCATTGTAAAAATATCGCGCTGTATTCCACCAACACCTGTTGCAGCACCTTGAAAAGGTTCAATAGCAGAGGGGTGATTGTGGCTTTCAATTTTGAATACAACGCCGTATCCGTTTCCCATATCCATTAACCCTGCATTTTCTTCACCGGCAGCAACCAGCATCCTCCCTCCTTCTCTGGGCAGTGTTTTTAGCCATTTGATAGAGTTTTTATAACTGCAGTGTTCGCTCCACATGGCACTAAAGCAGCAGAGCTCTGTAAAATTGGGGATTCTTCCAAGTTTTTGTTGAATAAGCGCAAATTCATCTTCTGTTAAACGAAGTTGTTTTGCAGTAGTAACTGTTATTTCCATTGCTTAAATTGTAAGAATAACATTGGTGTGTTGTACCAACAATGTTGCAAAGGTAATAAAGAGCCGGTTGCCAGCAATTGAAAAACTGCTGCAAGGCACGACAAATTGAAAAATGATTCTATAAATAACCTATGCTGTATGCGAAGCAACTTGCTGATAGACTTCAATTAATTAGTCAACCCTCAAAAAGTAATTTTCAATGTTCGATTAAAAATATTGTTGCAATAAAAATTTAAAAGTTGCAAAAA
>NZ_JAESDL010000025.1:0-44852 GCF_019249625.1 Hydrotalea lipotrueae
TGCTGTTTTGCAGAAAATTGGCTGCTGTTATCCGGTTCACATTATCGTAAGTAAAATCATATTTACGGTTAGTGGCACCACCGGCAGATTTCCATACTGTACCTGTAATGTTACCATTGTATTGTGCATTGGCATAAGTTGTGCCTGCAACGGAATTGGTTTTGTCATAAGCTAATTCCATTCCAAATTTATTGGTGCTGCTAAACTGAATGCAGCAAGTGGTGCAATTTGTGCATCAGCAAATTGCACAGCGAAACATGTGCAGAAGAGAGGGATGGATACCTCAGGTGCACGCTCTTAAAGCCGGGGGGCACTGTTCATTTCCTATAAGTAATACATTGAACAAAGAAAGGCAAGAGATATCATTAAACTGCCAATTCGTCATTAAATTAACCTGTTCTCTCCTACCTACCTGCTTCGAGAATGGTTCGATACAAGTTCGACTCAACAGCGTTGAAAACCGAACTTGTATCGAACAGGTATGGGTTTTGTCTCCTGCCAGTTTTGCAGTTTTTTTTAGTTTAAATGGTGCATACATCAACACAACGGTACCAAAGGAGAATGGAAACATACTTCTTCTCATTATGCCTAACACAAAAACAGGCAGCTAAAAATGTTTATGATTGTTTTTACATCTTTCCCTTTACTTTGCAGCCAATAAAAAAGGAAGTATGGAATATAGAAAGTTAATTGCTATTTCAGGCATGAGTGGTTTGTTTGAACTGGTAGGCAGTAAAACAGATGGCGCTATTGTTCGCTCATTAGAAGACAATACCACCAAATTTGTGAGCAGTCGTGTCCATAATTTTTCGCATATTGAAAGTATTGAAATCTTTACCATCCGTGAAAATGTGAATTTAGTGGAAGTATTTAAGGCAATGGATAAAAATGCAGAAGTAATACCCTCAGAAAAAGACCCGAAAGCCATCTTAAACTACTTTAAAAAAGTATATCCTGAAATGGACTTTGACCGGGTGTATGCTAGTGATATGAAGAAAATGGTGCGTTGGTACGGCATCATCAAACAAAATGATATTGCCATTGAATTACCCGAACATACCGATTCAGAGGAAACAACCTCAGCGGATTAATCTCCTTTTCTCCAAAAAAATTTTTATATTAACGCCGTACCACATCATTGTACGGCGTTTTATTTACCCACCACTCCTGTATTTTCCTGCAAAATAATTCGGCTTTCTGCCTGTTTTTGGTAAATTGTGACCACTACCAATGGGCAGTACAACTTAACTTTAATATTATTTACCGTATCAGGTTGTTTGTAAAACGGCATCATCTTATCAAAAATATGCGTACCACATTCACGTATCACCCAAAATTTTTTTTTACCCCTACACAGACCAATATGCTTAATACAAAACACATCCAACCATTAACCATAAAAATTATTTTTTGAATATGAAAACATGCTTAGCTGTTGTACAGTTTTTATTTATCAGTTGTTCATTGCAGGCACAAAATTTTTATGCGCACACCAAAGCAGCAGACAAATGGGTGAACCACACCTTTAAAAAAATGAATAAAAAAGACCGCATTGCCCAACTGATGATTGTACGTGCCCATAGTAATTTAGGTGCAGAACATGTACAGGCAGTAACCCAATTGGTGCAACAATACCATGTGGGCGGATTGTGTTTTTTTCAGGGAGGGCCGGTACGTCAGGCTTTACTTACCAATTACTACCAAAACATTGCCAAAACTCCATTAATGATCTGTATTGATGGCGAATGGGGGCTCGGCATGCGTTTAGATAGCGTGATACCTTTTCCACGCCAATTGCTCATGGGTGCTATCAGTGATAATGCACCACTCATTTATCAGTTTGGTAAAGCAGTGGGCGAACAATGCAAACGGATGGGTATTCAGGTAAATTATGCACCGGTGGTTGATATTAACAACAATCCGGAGAACCCGGTGATTAACGACAGAAGTTTTGGAGAAGACAAATACAAAGTAGCTTTATACGGTACCGCCTTTATGCAGGGTATGCAGGATGAAAACATCATGGCTTGTGCCAAACATTTTCCCGGCCATGGCGATGTTTCAGTTGATTCACACAAAGACCTACCCGCTATTAATAAAAGTATGGCTCAATTAGAATCATTGGAATTATACCCATTTAAAACGCTGATTAAAGCCGGGGTAGGTAGTGTAATGATGGGCCATTTGTTTGTACCGGCCATTGACAGCACGGAGCATGTTGCCACTTCCATTTCTAAAAATGCCGTTACCGGATTATTAAAGAACAAATTGGGCTTTCAAGGAATCACTTTCACCGATGCGTTAGAAATGCAGGGTATTGCCAAATATTTTCCTGCCGGCGAGGCAGCCTTACAATCGCTTATTGCAGGTAATGATATGCTATGTTTACCTGGCGATGTACCGGGTAGTATTGAACTGATATTAAATGCCATCAAGCAAAAAAAATTAAGCTGGAATGATATTAATGCAAGAGTGAAAAAAGTGTTATTGGTGAAATACAATATGGGATTAGCACAACGTAGACCTATTGACACCACAAACTTAGTTAATGATTTAAACCAACATACGGCTGCACTGAACAAAACAGTAACAGAACAGGCAATTACTTTATTAAGGCTAAACAATACAAGTTTACAACCATTACAACAGAATAAAAAAATAGCATATGTATCTATAGGTGCAAATGGGGAGCCGGTTATTGCACAACAACTACAAAATAACTACGGTACTAAATACTACGCTTTTGCAGACAAACAGGGCATGGGCAAAGAAGTAATGGATAACTTAAACAACACCATTCCACAGGCAAAATCAGATACGGCGGCTGCCAATCTTTTACTGAACAGCATTCATTCGGGCAATTATGATATCATTATTGTTGGCTTACACAATTACAGTCGCCGCCCCGCCCATAACTTTGGAATAGATAATCCTTCAGTATATCTGTTAAACCAATTACAACAGTTACCACAAAGTATTGTATGCATTTTTGGTAATCCGTATGCCATTGCCAATGTTTGTGAAGCACCCAATTTGTTAGCTTGCAATGAAGATACTTACGATACACAATTGGCAGCTTACCAATGGCTAACAGGCAACTTAACAGCCAAGGGAACTTTGCCGGTTTCTGTTTGTACTTCTTTGCCTTACGGTACCGGATTGCAGTACAATGATTGGTTTCCTGCAACAACGCCTGAGGCAGTGGGCATGAATGCTGCTATACTTCAACAAATAGATAGTATTGCACAGGAGGGTGTTGATAAAGGCGCCTATCCCGGTTGCCAAGTATTGGCGGCAAGAAATGGGAAAGTAGTGTATCACAAAGCATTTGGCTATACGAATTTTGATAAACAGATACCGGTAACATTACAAACAGTATACGACTTAGCTTCGGTAACTAAGGTATCGGCCACTACAGTAGCTATCATGAAATTAGTAGATGAAGGAAAGGTAGATATCCATAAAACCTTAGGCGATTATTTACCGGTGGCACGTGGCACCAACAAATCCGGTTTGGTGTTGAAAGATATATTATTGCATCAGGCAGGCTTAGTACCTTTTATCAGTTTTTATAAAGAAGTAATTGACTCGGTAACGGGCATGCCTTTACCACAATATTTTTCTACACAAAAAGATGCTAACCACCAGATAAGAGTAGCTGAAAACCTATACCTGCGTAACAATTGGGAGGATACTATTCTACACCGCATTATGCAAAGCAAACTACTGCCACACGGGCATTATGTGTATAGCGATAATGATTTTATTTTATTGGCTAAAGTAGTAGAAGCAGTAACCGGCCAGCGTTTAGATGAATATGTAAACGATCAGTTTTACCGGCCTTTACAAATGATATCTACCACCTTTTCACCCCGCAAAAAAATTCCTTTGGATGAAATAGCCCCAACGGAGGTAGAAACGCATTTCAGAAACCAACAAATATGGGGTGATGTACATGATGAAGGCGCTGCGATGCTGGGTGGTATTGCAGGCCATGCCGGTTTGTTTAGTGATGCCTACGATTTAGCTCAACTATATCAAATGTTATTGAACAAGGGCGTAATGAACGGCAAACGCTATTTATCGGAGCAGGTAATTAATAAATTTACTGCATACAATAGTGCTGAAAGCAGGCGAGGACTGGGTTTCGACAAACCTGAAAAAAACAATGCCACATCCAAAGACCCTTACCCCTACCCGTGTAAAGACGCATCGCCCCTTACGTTTGGGCATACCGGCTTTACAGGCACCTGTGTGTGGGTTGACCCCAAAGAAAATTTGGTGTACATTTTCTTAAGCAACCATGTAAATCCTACCCGCAACAATAATTTATTGTTTAATTTACATATACGACCTAATATTCAGGAAGTATTGTACCATGCTACAAAGAATTGAAAGGAATTTTATATATTTATGTGATTTTGAAAGAAAATTACCACATTTTTACAACCATATTATAAAATACACTTCATGCAACGTCATATTTTTTCCTATTGCATTGTGCTACTGGGCATTAGCCTGCTGGCCGCCTGCTCTTCTAAAACACCCAAAGAGTTAAAACTCATACCCAATGATGCATCTACCATTATGTGCATAAACACCCAACAAATACACAACAAATTAGAAACAGCAGGCATTTCAGTTGACTCGGTTATTCAAAAACTGATTAAAACAGATACAGGCAATACCAATTTGTTACAACAATATCAACAACTGAAGAAGGCGGGCATTAACTGGAATAGCCGGGTAATACTTTTTAAAACTACAAAAGTATATGCCAACAAATCGTACAGCAATTTTATAAGCTTAATTATGGGAATTACCGACAGCGGTAAGCTCTCGGCTTACTTAACCGGTATTGATTATTTGAAAGGAAGAGATATACACCATGAAAAAAATTATGCTTTTATACAATGGGATGGCAACGGTATTGTTTCATGGAATAAAGAAAATGCGATAGTTACGCTGCAAGATTACACAGAACAACCCAAAGGGTTATTTCCTGACAGCATTATGCGGGTAAAAGAACCTGACATAATTAGCAAGGTTAATGAATTAAAAAAAGAAGTAAACCGCTATTATACGGAAAGTACAGGCACATCTATGAGTGCAATACCATTGGTTCAGAATTTATTTAAAACCCCTTCTGATGGCTATTTTTACAGCACCACTACCAATGCACTAAATACTTTTAATACCGGCATGTTGCAATTGCCCAAATTAAACGATTTACTCAATAACAATATTACGACCGGTACTTTTAATTTTGAAAAAGGAAAAATTGTAGCCAATACTAATTTTTATCCCAACAAACTGGTAAAAGCAATTTTAGAAACCTATAAAAGCGGCAAGGTAAATACACAACTGATTGAACATTATCCTTCAAAAAATATTGATTTTGCGA
The DNA here is from genome assembly GCF_019249625.1 of Hydrotalea lipotrueae. Classification (NCBI taxonomy): domain Bacteria; kingdom Pseudomonadati; phylum Bacteroidota; class Chitinophagia; order Chitinophagales; family Chitinophagaceae; genus Hydrotalea; species Hydrotalea lipotrueae. The sequence goes on from NZ_JAESDL010000025.1 coordinate 5,405, forward strand.
TGCTAATGGCATTTAATCCACAAATTATTAATGGCGTTTTACAAGAGCTAGATGTGGCACCGTTAGTAGATGGGTTTTTAGACAAAACTGGTATACCCTCATCAACAATTTACAACGCCTTTACGGGCGATATGGCTTTAGTAATTTCTGACCTGAATTTAAAAAGTTACAAAACCGATATACACAAGTGGGGTAAATTTTTGATAAATATGCCAATTGGCAATCCTTCCAGCTTTCATACTATTATGAACAAAGTTGCTGAAGCCGGCTGGGTAGTAAAAGAAAATAAAACCTATAAAGCAGGTAAAATAATGGGGGCCATAAACTTAACGTTATTCACTGACGATAAAAACATGATCATTACCAACGATACTGCCTTATTGGTTACCTATAATAACAACAATGCACCGGTTGCTTTTAACGATAACATTTTACAGCAAATGAAAGGTAGCCATACATTTGTGTATAGCGATATTGAAAAAATTATTGATGTTATTGCCACCGACAGCAGTGCTTCAAACACGCTTATTCACCACACTTTTAAAGATGTAATTATTAAAGGAGTACCCTTTAATGGCACAAATACATCAGGCAGTTATGTACTGCGTATGCAGAATGAATCGCAAAACAGTTTAGTAAGCATACTGCAACTATTTCCCTACATTTCTAAACAAATGCAAAAAAACAGGAATGCCAGAAAAAATAATGACGGCGATACCAATGAATCTATTTTCAATGTTCCTTTTTCTTCCAGATTGGGCAGCCTGTAATTTGAAGCAACAACATGATGCACTTACATATTGAAAACCTGGTTCCTGTTCCATTAAAATCAAATCTACAAAAGCGTAACAGCGATATTTGGTTACAAGATGTGGAATTTGCATCCGGTCATTTTATTAAAATAAAAGCACCCAGTGGTACAGGCAAAACCACTTTTATTCATTTATTGTACCACCTGCGTAACGATTATGAAGGAAGTATTTACTGGAACAAACAGGAACAAAAACAATACAATGCAGCGGAATTAGCTATTCTGCGCCAACAAAACATCAGTATTATATTCCAGGACCTGCGCCTATTCCCAAATATTACCGCCCGTGAAAATATTGAATTAAAAAGGGTTATGTATCAACCCTATTATCCTTCTTACATCATTGATGAAATGGCAAAAGAATTAGGGATTAGTAAAATTTTAAACCAACGGACAGGCATTTGTAGTTATGGAGAACAACAACGAATTGCAATTATTCGTGCACTGATGCAACCTTTTAACTGGTTATTGATGGATGAACCTTTTAGTCACCTTGACCGTGAAAACACTGCAAAAGCCGCTGTACTGATTGCCGAAGAATGTACCAAAAGAAATGCCGGTTTTATATTAACCGATTTAGATGAAGATGCACATTTTTCATACCACCAAACTTTACAACTGTAGTGAAAGAATGGAATAGCATATTAAAAAAAATCATTAAAACCGCATCGGGCAGATTACGTTTGTTGCTGGCTATTATCGGGCTATCTGCTGCGCTGTTACTCATTTTATCTGCAGTACAGTTACAAGCCAATTACAACGATTTATTGCACAGTAAAAGCAACCAGGATAGTGTAGCCAACTTTTTAGTAGTAAATAAACAACTCACCAACGCCAATTATGGCAATACCACTTTATCGGCTTCAGCCATTGATGATTTTAAAAAACAACCTTTTGTTGATGCAGTAGGTATTTTAACGCCCAGCCGCTTCAAAGCCTCTATACAAAGCTATAGCAGCCAGTTTCCGTTTTATACCGATATTTCATTTGAAAGTGTACCTGCAGCATTTATTGATGTAGACAGTTCTCAATGGCATTGGGCACCCGGAGAAGATATTATACCTATAATTGCGCCAAACTTATTTCTCGATTTTTATAATTTTCAATTTTCACTTTCACAAAACCTGCCGCAGATAACACAGGAAATTGTAAAAATGATTGTGTTTAAAGTGAATATTCAAACACCCAATGGCATGGTATCATTAAAAGGAAAAGTAGTTGGATTTAGCGATAGAATTACTTCATTACTGGTTCCGGAATCATTTATGCAATGGGCTAACTCACAATATGCCACCGACAATGTGTTGCAACCATCCAGAGTGGTAATTCGTACCAAAGACCCCGGAAATCCTGCATTGGTGCAATATTTAAAAGCACACCAACTCACTACTGATGCCGATAAAACCCGCTTTAGCAAATACCGGCAAATTGTAAATATGGTGGTGCGCATTAGTTGGATTACCGGTATCATTTTATTACTGTTTGCACTACTCATCTTTTCATTGTTTATTCAATTAACCATTGCATCTTGTAAGAATGAAATACAATTGCTCATTACCTTGGGTGCAGCACCAAAACAATTAAGGCAGTTTTTAATGCACCGTTTTTTTCCTCCCAATATTTTTATTATTACAGGTGCAGTATTGATTATTGGCATACTGCAATATGCCGTTGCCGGTTGGCTGCAACAACAATATATGTTCATCAGCAATATGCTTTCGGTATATACCTTTACCACAGCAGTATTATTTTTAGGAATTTTGTGGATTGTCAATTTCTTTACCATTCAACATTATATACAAAAAGAAAACAATTGATACTCTTTTACTTTTAAAGCATGTTATACAGTAACGCATTCTACATAAAACGTTTACAATGGTGTTGGCTGTTATGTTTATACTGCATACAAAGCTTGGCACAAAGCAGCTTACAACCCATTGGCTATTGGCGGGAGCATTTTAATTACAAAAATGCAACAGCAGTAGTACAGGGTGATAAATTGTATTGTGCAACAACCAATAATGTTTTTAGCATTGATGCCAACAATGAAATAGAAAGATATAGTAAAGTAACCGGCCTTAACGATATGGGTGTAAGTACAATTGGATGGGATGACCTTACACAGCAATTGGTAATTGCCTATAACAGCAGCAATATAGATGTACTAAAAGGAAGTATCGTTACCAACATCAGCGATATTCAAAGAAGCAATATCAGCGGCAATAAAACCATTCATTCTATATACTGCAATGCCGGTTTTGCTTATTTATCAACCGGGCTGGGCATTGTTGTGGTTAACCTGCAGAACTACGACATAAAAGATACTTGGATAATTGGCAGCAATGGCAATCAAATAAACATCAATGCCTGTATTCAATCTAACAATCAGTTGTATGCTGCTACCGATGAGGGTTTAAAAACAGCACCGGCTGCTGGCACTAACTTAGCCAATTACAGCAACTGGTCAAACATGAGTGGCACCAATGGCTTGCCAGCCGGTACCGTAAACAATATAGTTGTTGCCAATGGTTTACTTTATGCACAATTACAAAATACCATTTACGTATGGAACAACAATAACTGGGTATTGTGGTATGCTGATAATAATTGGCCAATTACTAAAATGGAAGCATCGGGTAATAACCTGTTAATTTGCCAAAGAACGGCTTCAGGTAATAGCAGGGTAATTACTTTAGCAGCAAATGCAAATATAATCAATACCATTGCAGTACCCAACGTAGTATCCTTTCCGAAGGATGCGATTATTGCTAATAATACTACCTGGATTGCAGATTATTATGGAGGATTATCGGCCTTTAGTAATAACAGTTATCAACGGTATGTTCCCAATGGCCCATTAGGGCCTGCCAGTGGCGATATGGTTATTACCCAACAAACATTATATGTAGCTGCCGGCAGTGTTAACGATGCCTGGAATTATCAATATAACCGAAATGGTATTTATTTTTTGAAAGATGGTATATGGAGTGATGTGGGTGCATATACTAATGCGGTTTTAGATACCACACTCGACTTTATTACTTTAGCCACTGATAATAAAGATGGAAGTATTTGGGCAGGCAGTTACGGTGGCGGGTTGGTGCACATAAATGGAAACAATATTCAAATATATAAGCAAAGCAACTCCACCCTACAACCCACAATTGGCGACCCTGGTAGTTACCGCATTAGCGGTTTGGCTTTTGATACGCAACATAATTTATGGATAAGCAACTATGGTGCTGCACAAAATTTACAGGTTTTAAAAGCAGATGGCAATTTTAAAGGTTTTTCGGTTCCTTTTACTTTAGCAGAAAATGCACTGAGCCAAATTGTGGTAGATGATGCCAATCAGTTATGGATAATAAGCCCCAAAAACAACGGTTTGCTTTGTTATAATTATGGAAATAGTATTGATGCTACCAATGATGACCAATGGCAATTGTTACAAACCGGTATTGGCAAAGGAAACTTACCCGGTAATAATGTGTATTGCCTGGCAAAAGATAAAAACGGATTTATCTGGATTGGTACCGATAATGGCATTGGAGTAATACAATGTGCTACCAATTATTTTCAACAACCTTGCGATGCCGTTTGGCCCGTTATTCAACAAGACCTTTTTGCGGGTTATTTGTTTCAAGGCCAACAAGTAAAATGTATTGCTGTTGATGGCGCTAACAGAAAGTGGGTAGGCACTAATAATGGTGTATGGCTGGTTTCAGCCGAAGGCGATAAAATTATTCAGCATTTTACTGCATCCAATTCACCCTTGCCAGATAATAATGTTCAAAAATTAGTAATTAATCCCAATACCGGCGAAGTATTCATCAGCACCTTTACGGGTATTGTAAGCTATAGAAGCACTGCAACAGAAGGTACTACTACCAACGATAGTGTATTAGTGTTTCCAAATCCAGTTCCTCCCGGCTATTCCGGAACCATTGCCATAAGAGGGGTTTCCGAAAATGCATTGGTGAAAATTGCTGATTTATCGGGCAGATTGGTATATCAAACACAAGCATTGGGCGGACAAGCCGTTTGGAACGGATTAAATTATAAAGGCGAAAAAGTAGCCAGTGGCGTTTACTTAGTATTGATACGCGACCAGTTAATTGGACAGGAAAAATTAGCAACGAAAATTGTAATAATTAGTGGCAGGTAATTCAAGGCCTTATTAAACTTATGTTAATACATCAAGGATATACCGTTAGTGGCAGCTGCAGGGCCAATCCTCTTTTAAATCAATACAGGTAATAACGGTTAACACATCACCACATTCGGCTACTATTACCCGCAGGTATTGGTTTTCGTTTGTATTCCCTTCTAAAGCATAACGCTTTTGGCAATTATCGGCTTGTAACTGGCTTTTACGGTAATCAATTTTACCATTATGTATTATTTCACCTATCTCATTCTCTGTAATATGCCTGCATTCCATTCTGCATCTGGCATGACGTGAATAACGAATGATTTTGGGATTAGAATTAAACCCGGCATCTTTTTTCAGTTTTAAAATACCTTTATAGTGTGGTTTTGACTGATTATTTTGGGGTTGCTGACAGCCTATAGTGCCAGCATATGCCATTGTTAGAAAAATGAAAACAAATAGAATTTTCCGCATATCTTTGTTTTTAAAAGAATGGACATTGTACTTTAATCAATTATTAATCCTATAAGGCAAAATAAACGATTCCGTATAATAAACATTACAGTAATTTTGAACAGGTGTATTGCACAAATACAATTTGTCAAAAGTAATTTTAAACATACTATCTATTATGGATGAGATAGAAGTACCTACCGAGCATTTGCATGAAACCATCAAAGAAAAAGTAGAAGAACTCAACGAAAAAGAACCTTCGCATTTTTCAATGTATATTGCTATATCAACGGCATTAATGGCAGTACTGGCAGCAATATCCAGTTTACTGGCTGGCCATCATTCCAATGAGGCCATGATTGACCAAATAAAGGCCTCCGACCAATGGGCTTACTATCAGGCAAAAACAATTAAAGCCGAAATTAGAAAACTAGAATCAACTACTTCAATTACAAGCCACAAAACAGCAGATGAAACCTTACAGGAAAGCAATGCTATAAAAGCTAAAGCAAGTTCTTTTGAGGAAAGTAGTGAGGCGCACCTTGCCAAACATATGTTATTGGCCAGAGCTGTTACATTATTTCAAGTAGCAATTGCTATTTCTGCAATTTCTATTCTTACTAAAAAAAGTATTTTATGGTGGGGTAGTTTAATCATTGCTATTGCAGGATTATTTTATTTTATTAGTAGTATTTTTTAATTAACTTTTGCTGCGTAACCTATTTTTATTTGATGATACTAAAGAATAAAAATTAATTCTGGTACAAGAACTTCATTGAATGAATGAAATTAACAGTATTTTCATTCATCTACCTATGTTTTTCAGGCATTTACCGCCCAATTACCTCCAAATACCTAACTACTATTTTCGTATGGGATGAAAGTATTTAGCTTTGACTCATCAATAAAAAAAACATGATGAATCATCCATACGAACACAAAAGCAACCGGCTCTACATGGGCATCTTCTTTATTATTGGCGGATTATTGTTATTGGCTAACAAAATGGGTTATCCCATCCCTGACTGGATTTTTTCCTGGCCAATGTTACTGATTGCTATTGGCATCTTATCGGGTATTAAACATCGATTCCAAAATTTTTCCTGGATTATTCTAGTTGGTATTGGTAGCTTTTTTCTAATTGATCAGCAATTAGCTAATGCTACATTTCATCAATATCTATGGCCTGCCTTTTTAATTGGCTTAGGTATTATTTTTATTGTAAAACCTAAAAAAATCAATCACGGATGTGGTAGAAGATTCCGGTATGAGCAAAATTATAAAAGTACAATCGCCGATACGCCAACACCAATTACCAGCGAAGAAGATTTCTTAACCATTAATTCAATTTTTAGTGGTGTGCAACGCAGTGTTATTTCAAAAAAATTTTCAGGCGGTAAAATTAACTGTGTATTTGGCGGTGTTGAAATAGATTGTACACAAGCCGACATGCAAGAACCGGCCTGCCTGCAAATAGAATCAGTTTTTGGGGGTGTGAAATTGATTGTGCCGAAAAGCTGGACTGTTAAAAACGAAATGGATGGCGTATTTCATGGTGTAGATGATAAACGTAATCAAAATACCATCATTTCAGATACACCTAATAAAGTACTCATTTTAAAAGGATCTGCCGTATTTGCAGGTATTGAAATCAGGAGTTACTGACGGTGCAGCCATAGGGTAACATTCACATTAAACATAAACATCCGACTATAAATGAATTCAACAAATCAATAAAATGAAACAAACTATTTTAGGTGCCGGTGGGGCCATTGGTATAGAACTGGCAAAAGAATTGCCAAAATTCACTCCAGATATTAGATTAGTAGGAAGGAACCCAAAAAAAGTAAATGAAACAGATGAATTGTTAGCAGCCAATCTTTTCAACCGGGAAGAAGTATTTAAAGCCGTAGAAGGCAGTGTTATTGTTTATTTGTTAATTGGCCTCGAATACAATACCAAAATTTGGCAACAGATGTGGCCCCCATTAGTTAAAAACGTGATAGATGCTTGTGCACAACACCGCTGCAAATTAGTTTTCTTTGATAACGTATACGCCATTGGCGGAGACTATGTAAACCACATTACTGAAGCATCGCCTATTAGTCCTACCAGTAAAAAAGGTAAGGTAAGGGCTGAAGTAGACAAACTGATTCTCAATAGTATAGAAAGTAAAAACTTAGATGCCATCATTGCCCGTGCTCCTGATTTTTTTGGCAGCGTTATTCAGAAAAGTATTCTCATGACAATGGTGTACAAAAATTTAAAATTAGGGAAGAAAGCACAATGGGTATGCAATGCCAAAGTAATACACAGCATGGGTTATACACCTGATTTAGGCAAAGGAACAGCCTTATTGGGTAATATGCCGTCTGCTTACAATCAAATTTGGAACCTGCCTACAGATACGCAAAAAATTACCGGCGAAGAATGGATTCAATTATTTGCAGAAGAGATGCATGCAAAACATCAATACCAGGTATTACCCAAATGGGGCATTCAAACACTGGGTATGTTCATCCCAATATTAAGAGAGTTGAGTGAAATGTGTTATCAATATGACAGGGATTATTATTTTGACAGTTCTAAATTTAACAGGTATTTCAATTATACACCAACTTCTAATCAGGAAGCAGTTAAACAAACCATTACAGCGCTACAAATGAAGCATATCAACAAATAAGAGCTATTTACAACAAACAGCAGTGAAGTGCTGAACAGAATGTTGTCGTTGATGAATGGAGAATAGGTGAATAGCTAAATAAACCATTGAGTTATTTTATATTATATATCTTTCAAACAGAACCACATGAACTGCTATATTGCAAAAATGGTTTTCAGAATTGTTTGTGGAAATGGAAACCATACGCCGCAATTTGATGAACAAATCAGATTGTTTTATGCCACTCACCAACAAGAAGCTTTACAAAAGGCTATTGTATTGGGTAAAGCAGAAGAAGATTGTTTTATGAACATTCACCAACAGCCGGTGCAGTGGCAGTTTATTGCCATTACGGCTTTATACGATATTCAATCGCCGACAGATGGAATTGAAATTGCCTCCTGTATTAAAGAAGTTGATAATGCAGAAAACTATTTATATATTACCCACAAAAAAGCAGTACAAGTTGTAGAAGCCAATTCATTACAAACACAAACCATTTACTAATATAGTGACCCAATCTTTTTTACACGGCAAAGGAAATGTACCAGCACTCATTTTCTGGTGGCTGGTTTGGATAATATTGCAATGGAACATTTTATTAATAACCGGAATAAGTTCCGCAATCGCTATTACAGATAGCATTGTAGGAAATATTTTGTTGTTTGCCTGTTGTTGGTTGGTGATCAATAACCTACGATACTATTTACCCAAAAAAGAAAAATACTGGTACATTATTGTAGTAAGCTTTGTATTAAGCGTAGCATGGGTCATCGTGATACAATTCATACTAAAGCATATTTTTGCCGGTAATGCAGCTTATATACAATTACTAAAAACTACCTTATTATTGCGCTTTGCATTTGGGTTCTTGATGATGGGCTGCATTACATTAGCCGGTTTAATTTGGTACACACAAATAGATTGGTTAAAAACAGAAACCCAACAGCAGAGTATTGCTGAATTAGCCAAAGAAGCAGAACTATCTAAATTGCGCCAACAATTGCAACCCCATTTTTTATTTAATAGTTTAAATTCCATTAGCGCATTAACTACTGTACAACCTGAAAAAGCCAGAGAAATGATACAACAATTGTCTGAGTTTTTGAGAGGCACATTGCGTAAAGAAGACCATTGGAATACATTAGAAGAAGAATTATCCTATATTGGTTTGTATCTTTCTATTGAACAGGTACGTTTTGGGTATAGAATGTTAACCAATATTCAGGCAAACAGCAATGCCTTACCGTTAACACTTCCCTCATTGTTATTGCAACCCTTGGTTGAAAATGCGATTAAATTCGGGTTATATGATACCATTGGTGAGGTTACCATTAACATACAAGCAATAAATGAAAATGGCCAGTTAATTATTACAATTCAAAATCCCTATGATGCCAGCACAGCTGTAACTTTGCCCGGAACAGGCTTTGGAATATCGGCAGTGAAACGAAGACTCTGGCTGTTATTTGGACGAAATGATTTATTAACCATTGAAAAAACTGAGACCACCTTTAGTACAACTTTGTTGATTCCACAACTTAAAATAAATACAACGAACTAAACCCATGAATTGTATTATAATAGATGATGAGCCACTGGCACGCAGTATTATCAAAGAGTACTTGCAACATTATCCTTCTATTCATTTACAAGCCGAATGTGGCGACGGCTTTGAAGCAGCTAAACAAATACAGCAATACCAGCCCGATTTATTGTTCTTAGATATACAAATGCCCAAAATAACCGGGTTTGAATTATTGGAATTAGTAGAAACGAATGCTGCCATTATTTTTACAACTGCCTTTGAAGAATATGCCATTAAAGCTTTTGAACAAAATGCAATTGATTATTTATTGAAACCTTTTAGCCGCGAACGGTTTGATAAAGCCATGCAAAAAGTACTAAACCAAAAAACCAACACCAATACAAGCAATTTTTTAGAAACATTGGCACCTACACCACAGGAAACCAATCGGATTGTAGTAAAGGATGGAACAAAAATAAAAATTATACCGGTTACACAAGTACACTATTTAGAAGCGGCTGATGATTACGTAAAAATAGTAACTAAAGAAGGATATTATTTAAAGAAAAAAACCATGCAGTATTTTGAGCAAACTCTTTCTCAGCAGCAATTTGCCAGAATACACCGCTCTTATATTGTAAACCTGCAGCTCATAACCAAAATTGAATTATACGAAAAAGAAAATTATGCTGCCATATTGAGCACCGGCCAGCAATTACCTGTGAGCAAAACCGGCTATACGCGCTTAAAAACTGTTCTGGGTATTTAAAAAAACGGAATGCCGTTGTCGCATCATGGCATTCCGTTGTATAAAAAATATTACCTGCTTATTCTGATTTGTACACTTTACCTGATTTCATCACAAATACAATTTTGCCCATTACATTCACATCCTGCACAGGGTCGCCATACACCGCCACTACATCGGCCATTTTTCCTTTTTCAAGGCTGCCAATTTTAGTATCCCCAATTAAATCGGCAGCACTAACGGTAGCGGCTTTAATACATTCTAAAACAGGCATACCTGCTTCGTGCATATAACCAAATTCCATCCAGTTTTTTCCGTGGTTGTACACACCGGCATCCGTACCAAAAGCAATTTTTACACCGGCTTTGTATGCTTTTGCAAAAGTAGCCTGAATAACCGAACCTATTTGAATGGCTTTTGCACGAATAATCGGTGGAAAATATCCGGGCATTTTAGTGGCTGAATCGGCTACTGATATACCGGCAATAATGGTAGGCACTAAATAAGTACCTCGTTCCTTCATTAGTTCCATTATTTCAGGCGTCATGTATGTTCCATGCTCAATAGAAGTTACACCTGCCAATACAGCCCGCTTCATGCCTTCAGGGCCATGTGCATGTGCAGCTACCCGCATTCCATAATCTTTCGCTGTTTCTACAATGGTTTTAATTTCATCTTCTGTAAACTGCGCACCTGCTCCATCTTTCTCTAAACTTAATACACCACCGGTGGCAGTAATTTTAATTAAATCGGCGCCATCTTTATAATGCTGCCGAACAGCCTTTCTACATTCATCATTGCCATTTACCACATTTTCATTCAATTGTGGCATCATCATTAAATCTTCTCTTAATCCGTTGGTAGGGTCCCCATGACCACCGGTAGTAGATATAATAGAGCCGGCCGTAAAAATCCGGGGGCCAATCACCAAACCTTTATTAACCGCATTACGCAACGCAATATTTACGCCACTGCCGCCTACATCACGCACAGTGGTAAAGCCTGCCATTAATGTTGTTTTGGCATACACGGCTGCCTGAAAAGCAATATCGGCAGGGTTTTGAGTTAATCGTTTCATCATGGCATCAGGACTGGTTTGACTTTCCAAGTGCACATGCGCATCAATTAAACCGGGCATAACGGTATATTTTTTCAAATCAATTACTTTATCATTAGCAGCGGCATTTACGTAACCTTTTTGAATATCGGCAACTGTATCGCCTTGCACAATAACGGACATGTCTTGCTGTACCGATAATTTATTTACATCAATTAATTTGCCGCAGTAAATAATGGTTTTTTGGGCAGCCGCCATTTGATAAAATAGCAGTGTCAGGAGTAGCATTTTTTTCATATCAATTTGTTTGTTTAAAGGGGTTAAGTTAAGGAATTAAAGTAGTAACCCCACAAAAAAAGCCCTGAATAAACAGGGCCTTATTACAAGTATGATGAAAAAAGGTATTAGTCTTTATCAGGCTGTGGGGTATAACGCAAATAAGGTTTTACCACTTTTACACCTTTAGGAAATTTAGCAGGTGCATCTTCTGTTTTAATTCCCAAACCAATAATTACATCTTCACCGGGATTCCAGTTTGCAGGTGTTGCCACACTATATTTTGCAGTTAATTGCAATGAATCCAACACACGCAATACTTCATTAAAGTTGCGGCCGGTAGAGGCCGGATAAGTGATAAATAATTTTAATTTTTTATCAGGTCCAATAATAAATAATGAACGAACGGTATGTGTTTCAGAAGCATTGGGATGAATCATATCAAATAATGTAGCCACTTTTTTATCTTCATCCGCAATAATCGGGAAATCAACATGGGTATGCTGTGTTTCGTCAATATCGCTTATCCATTTTTTGTGGCTTTCCACATCATCAACACTTAAAGCCAATACTTTTGTATTCCGCTTATCAAATTCTGCTTTCAATAACGCCGTTTTTCCCAATTCGGTTGTACAAACAGGTGTGTAATCCGCAGGATGTGAAAATAAAATACCCCAGCTATCTCCCAGGTATTCATAAAAATCAATGTCGCCAATAGAAGTTTTTGCTTTGAAATTGGGAACTGTGTCGCCTAAACGTAAGCTCATAAAACGATATTTTTAATGGTTAACAAATCAATTTGGGTGAAAAAGAAAGCGCAAAGATAAATACTCTATCAATTCAGTAGATTAATAAATGTACACTTCATCAAAATTTAACTTTACAGGCTTCTTCCTTTTTGCAGTGCAAAGGTACCATATTTGTTTTTTACGGCATCAATTGCTTTGTATAAGTTGGCCTTTGTATGGGTTTGATTAAACAAATCAGGTGCTTGTCCGTGTAAACTTAAAGCACTTAAGCGCACGCCCAAAAGCCGAACAGGAAGGTTAGGTTGATGCAATTGTTGAAACAGTTGTTTAGCCACCGGTATCAATTCATCATCACAAAACGTAAGCGGTATGGTAGTTTGTTTAGAAGTAGTAGTAAAATCGGCATAACGTATTTTAACGGCAAGGCAACCGGTAAACTGAGCATCCTGTCTTAATTCATAAGCCACTTTTTCGGTCATTTGTACCAGTTTTTGTTCCAAAAAAGCCTTATCAGTGGTATTGGCAGCAAAAGTTTGTTCGGTAGAAATAGATTTGGCTTCACGCGCCGTTTCCAAAGGCGAATCGTAACTACCTGTAGCAATGTGGTAAAGGGTTTGCCCCCATTTACCCAACTTTTGTTCTAAATGTTGTGGTGTAAACTGCAATATATCTTCAATGAAATGAATACCCATTTGCTGCAAAACAGGCAAAGTATGTTTACCTACACCCGGAATTTTTTGAACAGGAAGGGACGCTAAAAAATCTTTTTCCTTACCGGGCTGCACAAACAGGTATCCGTTAGGTTTAGCTTCATCAGTAGCAATTTTGGCAATGAGTTTGGTTGTAGCTAACCCAAAAGAAATAGGCAAACCGGTGGCAGCCATTATTTGCTGCCGCAAATCAATGGTCCATTGCAATGGATTAAAAAAGGCATCCATCCCCGTTAAATCAATATAAAACTCATCAATACTAGCTTTCTGAAAGGCAGGTGCTGCTTGGGCAATGATATTGGTAACCCGATTAGAAAAGCGGCTGTACTCTTTATAAGAACCTGGCAACACAATTGCCTGGGGGCAAAGCTGTAAAGCACGCTTCATGGGCATGGCGCTATGTATACCAAATTTACGAGCTGCATAACTGCAGGCAGCCACTACCCCTCTTGCACTACTACCCCCCACCAAAACAGGCAGATGTTGCAGTGCAGGATTTTTAATGACTTCCACACTCACAAAAAATGAGTCTAAATCAAAATGGGCAATATAACGCTGAGGCTGATTCATGAAAATAACAGCAGCTAAATTACAGAGATGTCAGGAGAAGGTGGGAACAAGTCATTTTATCCTACCCTAAATGTTTAAAATGTGTGTATGTTATGTTTCTTAGTGAATAACTGAAAGAAGCAATAAAAAGCAATTTTGTTACATCATTAAAAAAAATTAAAATAGTGAAATATACAGTATTATCAACTAATCATTGTATAGAGATTTTGAATAAGCGGTTATTTACAAATGAATGACACCACACAATATGATGGCAAAATAAATGATGTATTTGCCAATATAAACAAAACACGCATTACTACCGGTTTACCAAGGGATGATGGAATTGATTTTTAAACTTAGACAACTATACCGGCACTGTAGTACCTGACAGCAATTTTGCTTTCTACTCAATAAAGAACACAGACAATATACTACCTATATTAAATTTATTAAAAAATATTTAAAATTGCTATGTATTACCGAGAATAAATTTTATTTTTAACCCATGCTTTAAATATTTTCTTATGAAAACTATACAAATTCTTTTCATTGCAATTACCTGTTTTGCAATAATTAGCTGCAAAAAAAGTGTAAACCAGTTAAGTTTATTACCACCGATAACCGATACCGGGGCTAATACTTTTGGGTGTTTAGTAAATAATATAGCATCATTACCAAAAAATGGTAATCCGACTTGGTCTACTCCGTTCGGAAAAGAAGGTGTAAGTGTAATCTTCGGTTCCGATTGGATCGAATTTTATGTAGGGAACTATCAAGATGGGAAGCCAATCAATAGTATGATGATACATTTGCAAAATGTACAGCAACTTAAATCTGGAGATTATAACTGGAAGCAAACCACATATGAAAATGCTGTAACAGGATTTCCTGTGTATTATGAGAACCACATTTATTGTAGGGCGTTTGATTATAATAAAAATATTTGGATTTATTATGGCTCATATGATAGTTCAGGTAAAATAACTATAACAAACTATGATGCATTAAAACACATTATATCTGGTACATTTTATGGAAAGTTATGTGAAAAAAATGGAACAGATACAATTAGTATTACTAACGGACGCTTTGATATAAACTGGACAACAATACGATATAAAAAATTTTAAAAAACAGAGGCAGACTGCCATCTGCCTCCTTCGATAATAATTAAAAACAATCAACCCGATTATTTACAATTAAAACCTATGCAAGTTATGAAAAAGTTACTAACTGTATCTATGGTAATATTTATGCTTACCATGTTCAACAATCCTATCCTATCCCAAACATCCGATTTGGATGCCATGCTTACCAATGTTAACCAGTCTTCGGTAACCAGTGGAATAATATATGAACGAGTGATACCTTTCGCTAACTTATACAATTATAATCAGGCTTTCGATACTGCTACATTAGGATACTTTGAACAGGCTTTCAGCGAATTATATCGTGCCAGTAATCAGCAAAAATTTATTCCTTATACAACTTTACGCCAGCGATATACCGACGCAACCCAAACTTCAGTAGTTGATATTGGTATCATAAATACCCAATTTTCTATCTTAAATTATAATGCCAATAACCCTTCCGCAGGTAGGTTAACATTAAGTAACAATCAATTTTACTCCATAGCAGGTAAGCCGCCATTTTTGCAATTGCATACATTAATAATCGCTCCTTTAAAAAATGGTATTACTGGTCAAAATTTTACTTTTAATTTTAGAAATGATTTGTTTTTTAGTAATGGTACCCAAACCATAACAAGTTTAACCGCAGATTTAGGCGATGGGATTCAGCACAGTATCATTGCTAATGGAAGTTTTATAGCTAACTCAGTGAATGTATCCTATACACAAACGGGTTATAAAGTATTAAGTTTTACAGCTACATATAGCGATGGTAGTACACATACAACTTATGGCAATTTGTACGCAATAGTAATACCCATACTCACTGTTAATGGGTTTGACCCTTTAATAGAAGATGGCACATTAACAGCCAATATTGCTTTTCAGGGCTATAGCGAAACAACACCTGTTTATGGTCAGTTGCAATACCGTATTTTTTATCATAACAATAATGGCAATACACAGCCCACCTTACTTAAGCCAATTATTATTTCCGATGGTTTTGATCCTGGAGATATAAGAAAAATACAAGAAAAAGACTATTCAAGTGACCACCCTTATACGAAAGACATCGACCATTCAATAGAAGACATCATGAAGTACACAAATTGTAATGGTGTTGATACAAATTTAATTGCAGTGTTAAGAGCAAAAGGTTATGATGTTGTAATTGTTAATTACCCAGAATACACATATAACGGACAAAAAATAGATGGCGGGGCAGATTATATAGAACGTAACGCAATGAATATGGTTGCACTTATACAAATGCTCAATGGAAGATTACAATCTGCAGGTATTAATGAGCAATTGGTAATTGCAGGCCCTAGCATGGGCGGGCAAATTTCCCGTTATGCCTTAGCTTATATGGAAAAAAAATATGCTGAAACTAATAATGCCCAATGGTTGCATCATACCCGTTTATGGATAAGTATTGATAGCCCGCATTTAGGAGCTAACATACCTTATGGTGCACAAAGCTTAGTATATCAACTTAAAGATGATGCTCCAAAAGCAGCAGATTTTTACAACAATTGGTTAGGCTCTGCCGCTGCAAAACAACAATTAATTGAATTACAAACGCCTGACTATTCTTCTGCGAATATGAACGGACGAACAATAACGCAAGGTTTTTCAATGAATATAGGTTCACCATTCTACCAACAATATTATAATAACACTTTCAATAATGGGTTACCCAATTCTAATGGATATCCTGTTAATTTAAGAAAAATTGCATTAGTAAATGGTTCCTTATCTGGTAAAAAAACTTTTGCAATCAATGGAACTGTTAGCGGAGATTTTGGAATTCAGAGTGATCAAAGACTGAATGTAAGAGGCTTTATACATACTTTTTGGTGGGATAATTTGGTGGCTGCTTTAGAAGCATATAACTTACCCTCCTATGGTAGTTCTGGGATGATAAGCCGTAAGTTTAGATTTTTAAGTACTAGTTCAGGATATAATCAAACTATTACAAATATGAATTCAAGAGGCAGTATGGATGTTATTCCAGGAGGTTGTTTTCCGGCTTGGGATCTTCTACATTCAGCTATATTAGGTACAAATGTTCATGCAATTTGGAACTCAGGTTGGCCAAGTTTTGAGTGGTTAAAGATTAATTGGGAATCAAGAACAAATGGTTTAGTTCATTCTTTTATTCCTTCCTTCTCAGCATTGGGTATAAAAAATCCGGACCAAGATTGGAGCCAGCCTTTAAACAGAAATTTGGTTTGTAGCAATGAAACTCCTTTTGATAGCTATTTTGGCTATGACTACAATACACAACACACCAGTTTCGATTGTGAAAGTGTCAATTGGTTATTAAAAGAATTAGATGGTGTACCACAAGCACCATGGTATCCTATAAAGTTTAATGTAATAAATGGAGATTCTTATGTATGCATATCATCTAACAAAAATTTTAATATAAATTCATGTGACGTGCCAAGCACTCCAACATGGTCGGTATCTTCAAATTTGCAGATAATCTCTTCAACTTCATATAGTTTAACTGTCTCAGGCTTAAGCAATGGAAGTGGTATAATTACTGCAACCTTTACTAATGGTCAGTCAATATCAAAAAGTATTACAGTTGGCACCCCCACTATTCAGGGCTGGTACAATTCGCCCACCAATTCCAGTGAGCCATTAAAACCTTATAGCCGTTTTCAAACAGATTATAATGATGCCTGTTACTTGCAATATATAACAACTAACATGGCAGTTTCACCGGGTGCTACGGTGCTGTGGGATACGCCTTCCTTATCTTCTGCTTCCATACCCTGGAGCCAAACGGGTAATAACCTGCGTTTTTATTTTACAGATATTAACCAATGGGGTATTTTCCCCATCTATGCTACCAACGCTTGTGGTACCAACAACTTACGGTATCGCTTTCAATCTTCTAATGGCTGTGCCGGTACTCTGAGCCTGCGCAATGTACAATCAGGAATTGCAATGGATGAAAGCCTTGAAAAATTTGCAGTATTTCCAAATCCTGCAAAAAATTTACTCTATGTAGCCATACCTGCAGACAGCATTGATAGAGCTCATGCACAGATTCATTTAATGGATTTTTCGGGCAAAACCTTACAAAGCATTCAAAAAGTAAACACCCTGAATACTTTCAATATGAATGGGTTTGCCTCCGGTATGTATTTGATAGAAATAACAGATAAAACAAAAGAATCATAAAAAAAATTATAAAATATTAAGCCTTTCATGAAGTTTGTTATGGGTGGATCAAAAGTCAGCCACCCTTTTGTATATAGATTAATCTAAATACATTTTCCTACCGCAACACCTGCAAAATAGCCGCATCAATTCGCCTCGGGCGAAAATTAGCACGGTGTATCAATGCCCAAATACTGGTGGCTTTAATAATGGTTTGGTTATCGCGCAAGCGCACAATGGTATAATGGCGTTGCCAGGTTACGCCGGTATGTTCGCCGGGCCAGGTAGTTATTTCTAATTCATCACCTAAAAAAGCGCCGGATAAGTAATCTATTTCATGGCGGCGTACTACCCATAATACTTCGCGGTGCAAGGCTTCGGGTACTTTTTGCATCCAGTGGTTATAAGCAGCATCCTGTAACCATTGCACATACACCACATTGTTTACATGGTTTAAATGGTCTAAATGTGCTGCTGTTACCGTAATGGTAAAGCGAAACAGAGGATAATCATTATTTTCCATGGATTTACAGATATATTGCTAACAAACCTTCGGGCAGGTTTACCCAAACTTCTTTTCTTTTACGGTCTATTTTCTGAAGGGTATCTTCATGCAGGGGAATAAGTACCTCTTTGCCTTCAATGGAAATGCGTACCAATACCTGATGTGGTTGCGTTATTACTTCCTCTATGGTACCCAATGTTTTTTGCTTTTCTACAATGGTATATCCCAATAAAGCAATGGGTGCATTCACATCCATTAATGCAATGGCATCTGCCTCAGGCAACCATACATTTTTGTTTAAAAAACGGTGCGCTGCTTCTTTACTGCCTACCCCTTCTAATTGTACAAAAGTTTCTTCGGTGTTTTTGGGTTTGGCGGTTTCTACAAAATAAGGCAGGTAACTGTTTTTATTTTGTTCTATAAAAATGGCCTTAATGCCTTTCAATGCCGTTTTTTTCCCCAGTACATGCTGCACAATTACCTGTCCGTTAGTGCCAAAAGTGGCCACAATTTTACCGATATGAATATATTGTTGAATAGCCATGCGTCCAATGGGTTTACACAAAACTATGTAGTTAAAAGAATGAAAAGGCAGAAAATTAAAAAGCCCTGTTAACGGGTTTATGGTTAACGGGGCTACATTTTTTTGTGCAGGCTTACTACGCTTCTGAACCGCCTTCAGCAGGTTGTTCTTCTACCTTTTTAACAACAGGTTTGTACTCCTGACGCTGGCGTTTTTGTTGCTTGTGCGATTCGCCTCTGCGTTTTAACTGGGCTTCATGTTCATCGTGCCATGCCTGAAATTTGGTCATAGCCGTTGCATCATCAAATAATCCCAGGGAAACACCACGCAACAAATGCTTCAGGTACAATACCCCTTTAAAGGAAAGAATCCTTCTTACTGTGTCGGTAGGTTGTGCACCTTTATGTAACCAGTCTAAAGCTTTCTGACGATCTAATTGAATGGTTGCCGGTACGGTTAAAGGATTGTAAGTGCCCAGTTTTTGGATGAATTTACCATCTCTGGGTGCACGGGCATCGGCCACTACTATAAAGTAAAATGGGCGTTTTTTACTGCCGTGTCTTTGTAATCTCATTTTTACTGCCATGTTAAATAGACATTTAAAGGCGTTAATAAATAGGGTTTCAATTTTATTTGGACGGCGAAAATAATAAAGGATTGCTTTCCCTCCAACTTTAGCTGTTTTGTTTTTGATATTTAATACAAAATTATGAGCCTTGCTCGTTTTTTTTGACATTTATCGCCTGAACCCCGGCATTCTGCCCCCTATGGGTAATTTATTCATGGCGCCCATCATTTTTTTCATTTGTTCAAATTGCTTCATGAAGGCGTTTACTTCCTGAATATCTTTTCCGCTGCCTTTGGCAATACGCAATTTTCTTCGTTGGTCAATTAAATCGGGATTAGACCTTTCTTCGGGTGTCATGGAATGAATAATGGCTTCAATTCCTTTAAACGCATCATCATTAATATCTACATCTTTAATGGCTTTACCTACACCGGGTATCATGCCCATCAAATCTTTCAGGTTACCCATTTTTTTAATTTGCTGCAGTTGTTCTAAGAAATCCTGAAAATCAAATTGGTTTTTCCTGATTTTTTTTTCCAGCTTTCTGGCACGTTCTTCATCAAATTGCTCCTGTGCTTTTTCTACTAATGAGGCAATATCACCCATCCCCAAAATACGCTGTGCCATACGGTCAGGATAAAACACATCGAGTGTATCCATTTTTTCGCCGCTGCTCATAAATTTAATGGGCTTCTGCACAGTGTATTTGATGGAAAGTGCCGCACCACCACGGGTATCGCCATCTAATTTGGTTAATACCACGCCGGTAAAATCGAGCCGGTCGTTGAAGGCTTTAGCTGTATTTACCGCATCCTGTCCGGTCATGGCATCTACCACAAATAAAATTTCAGATGGATTTACCGCTTGTTTAATATTGGCCACTTCGGTCATCATTACTTCATCAATGGCCAAACGGCCTGCCGTATCAATAATCACCACATTTTTGTTCTGTGCTTTGGCGGACTTTAACGCATTTTGCACAATGCTTACGGCATCTTTGTTTTCGCGTTCTGCATAAACAGGTACTCCTACCTGTTCGGCTAAAACAGTTAACTGGTCAATAGCAGCCGGTCGGTAAATATCTGCCGCTACCACCATGGGCGATTTACCTTTTTGGTTTTTTAAATAATTGGCCAGCTTGCCTGTAAAAGTAGTTTTACCACTTCCCTGTAAGCCTGCAATTAAAATAATGGCGGGGTTGCCAGTTACTGAAAATTCAGCCGCTGTGCCACCCATTAATTCAGTTAATTCATCCTGCACAATTTTTACCATTAACTGCCCAGGACTAACGGCATTAATTACCTTTTCGCCAATGGTTTTTTCTTTTACTTTATCTGTAAATTCTTTGGCAATTTTAAAGTTCACATCTGCATCAATCAATGCCCTGCGAATATCTTTCACCGTATTGGCAACATTCAGCTCGGTAATACGTGCCTGGCCTTTTAGATTTTTAAATGCGGATTCTAATTTTTCACTCAGTGAATTAAACATAATACATCAATTAATGGTCTGTTTATCATTAAAAAAGTGAACTTACCGGTTCACTTTTTAATTTGATGCTGCAAATATAATGGCAACTGTGTTTTTAACCCAGATAAACCTTTAAATGCTTGCAGCGGCTGGTACTTCTTAACTTATTAATGGCTTTATCTTTAATTTGCCGCACTCTTTCACGGGTTAAATTAAAACGGGCACCAATATCCTCCAGGCTCAACGACTCTTCCGTACCTATTCCAAAAAAATAACAGACTACTTCTTTCTGCCTTTCGGTTAACGTTTTAAGGCTGCGCTCTACTTCTTTTTTTAATGATTCATAATGCTCAACCGCCATATCGGTTCTTTCAGCATTTGGGTTGTACATAATATCGAGCAGGGTATTATCTTCTCCATCGCCCAAAGGGGTATCTACACTAATGTGGCGGGCATTTACCTGCATAGCGGCATTAATTTCAGAAAGGTCGGTTTCTAATAATTCTGCCAACTCTTCAAGGGTAGGCTCTCTTTCATTTTCCTGTTCTAGTTGTTGAATGGCACGCCCAATGCGGTTGGTAAGGCCAACTTTATTTAAAGGTAAACGCACAATACGGCTTTGTTCGGCCAATGCCTGTAGAATGCTTTGGCGTATCCACCAAACGGCATACGAAATAAATTTGAATCCACGGGTTTCATCAAAACGAAGGGCGGCTTTCATTAAACCAAGGTTCCCTTCATTAATTAAATCGGGTAGTGTTAGCCCCTGATTTTGATATTGCTTGGCTACCGATACAACAAAACGCAGGTTGGCTTTGACTAATTTTTCTAAAGCAGCCTGATCGTGGTTTTTGATTCGAATAGCTAATTTCACCTCTTCTTCGGGTGAAATTAATTCTACCTTCCCAATTTCCTGCAAGTACTTCTCTAAACTCTGGCTCTCCCGATTGGTGATGGATTTAGCAATTTTGAGTTGACGCATACTCATAGCAGTGGTTGTTTTGTGTTAGATAGAAGAAGTTGGTTTTGGTGGAGGAGCGGATAAATTTTTCAAATAGCAATTTAATTTATTTAAAGCATATCTCCCAAAAAATATATTATGAAGAATTTAAACCGCTAAAAGCCCTATTTCAGTAGGTTTAAACCGGAATATAAATCCAATAAACTTACTGTTTTAAAAAAAACATTTGGAGGGTATGTATAATTTAATATTATTGCAGCCCACAAAGTAGTTAGTAAAGCATTTGAAATGAGCAAAAAACAGTTATTTACAATTGAATTCCCCGTAAGATGCTCGCCAGGTATTTTATATGAGTTTTTAAGTACCCCAGCCGGTTTGCAGGAATGGTTTGCAGACAAAGTGGATGAATGGGATGGCGTATATAGTTTTAGCTGGAACGGCGGCACACCCGATAAAGCCAAAATTATGGAAAAAGAGCAGGATAAGTTTATCCGCTTTCACTGGCTGCATAGCGAGAAAAATGAATATTTTGAATTCAGGATTGAAAAAACAGAAATTTCGAACCAAACCATTTTAGTGGTAAAAGATTTTGCTGAGAAGAATGAAATTAAAGACCAAAGCCGCCTTTGGGAATACCAGATTAAAGAGTTATTTCACCGCTTAGGCAGCTAATTGAACACATTTTTCATCAACGCTTCGAAAGAATCCTGAAAAAAAGCGGGGGCTTCTGCCCACTGCTGAAGAGGTATTTTTTTAACTACTTTTATAAATGGCTTCTCCATTAAAGCGCTACATGTAATATTAGCTAACGGTGTAGTATTGCTGTTATCAATTACATGTTGCCATTTGTCTTCGGCTGTCAATAGCAACCAATCGGTTTGCACTACAGCTAATTGTTGTAATTTAGCCGCAAACATTTCAATAAATAATCCACTTATTTGCAGCGTAATGCTAAAATAGTGACCCCACCAAAAATAACTGCGAATGGCTAACTCAGCTTCCCGGGTAAAATAACGCGGATAATCGAGCATTACCCAGGGCAATCCCTGATAATTTTCGCCATTGTATATCTTAGGCGAAATTTGTTTTACCGCAGCGGGAATATCTTTCGCCTGTTGCAATAAAATTAGATAGTGACTGCATGCCTGACCCAATACCGCATTGGCAGCAGCAATAATGCGGTTCTTTGTTAAAATAAACGGTATGTTGGTAACCAGTTCTAATTCTGCGGCCGAAAGTTTTACATTTGCCATTACGCAACAATAGTAAGAAAGGAATTTGTGATAAAAAAATTAGACATTTTAGTAGTACGTGCATTTATTGGCCCCTTTCTGGCCACTTTTTTAATTGCATTATTTGTGCTGGTAATGCAGTTTTTTTGGTTGTATATTGATGATTTGGTTGGAAAAGGAATTGACTTTGGCACATTGGCTTACTTAACCGGACTGGTTGCCATTACCTGGGTGCCACTGGCTTTACCGCTGGCACTGCTGCTTTCTTCCATCATGACTTTTGGGAACATGGGCGAATCGTTCGAAATTGTGGCCATTAAAGCCGCCGGCATTCCTTTATTGCGGTTTATGCGCCCTTTATTAATTGTAACCATCATTATTAGTGGTATTGCTTTTCTTTTTGCCAATAATATTATTCCCGTTGCACAATTAAAATTAGCATCGCTTCAATATGATATTATTGTGGCCAAACCTGCTTTTGATATTAAAGAAGGCGTTTTTTATAATAAAATTGAAGGGAACGTGATTAAACTGGGTAAGAAAGAAAGCGATGACAGCACCATCAAAAAAATTGTTATTTTTAAAAAAACCTATGGCCTGCAGGATAATTTAATTACCGCCGAAAGCGGTGTAATGAAGGTAACCCCTGATAAAAAATTTTTAGAATTTAAATTGAAAGATGGTTACAGCTATGAAGAAAAAGGGCCCCGCCAAACCATTCAAACCGATTTTACCAGAACCCATTTTAACACCTATACCAAATTGTTTGATTTAAGCACTTTTCAAATGAATCGTACCAAAGACAGTGCTTTTATTTACGATCCTAAAATGCTGAGTGTTCGCCAGTTAAATACCACCATCGATTCTTTGGAAAATTTACAGGCCTATTATTTAAAACGTTCTAAAATAGAAATTAATCCCTATTTATCATTTGCCAAATACATGGATTCTACCTGGCCTAAAACCGATACCGGTTTTTTAAAATCGGTTGCTTCTATTCAACAACTCATTCCCGATTCAGAAAGGCATTATATTGAAGAACGTAGTTTGAGCCAGTTAGGCACCATTACCAATAATGTTTCTTTAATTTATGACGATTATAAAACAAGGCAGGATTCTTTATTGAAACATGAAATTGAATGGCATAGAAAGTTTACTTTAAGCATAGCCTGTATTGTTTTGTTTTTAATTGGTGCACCACTTGGCTCTATTATTCGCAAAGGCGGACTGGGAACACCATTAGTATTTGCCATTGTATTTTTTGTATTGTTTCACTTACTGAATACCTTTGGCGAAAAGTTTGCCAAGAGTAATGTAATGAGTCCGCTGGCAGGTATGTGGCTTTCAACGCTGGTATTAATACCCATTGGATTTTTTCTTACTTTTAAAGCCATGCGTGATTCGCAGTTATTTAATCAGGAATTTTATTACAGGACATTCAAAGAAATAAGAAAATTTATTCATATAAAGAAAACAGAATACGAAAATAAGCACCAGAGTGCTGTATAATGTTACAGTATAGAAAGTGAAGGATTGAATAACTGCCTGCAAAACTACTATCATCCAGTAAACCAACTTTCATACTTTGTTATATCATCATTAAAAACAGATACTGTTCATGAAAACTACTACCAAATGGGTAAGCCACCTGGCCTTTAACAGCAGCGATGAAAACAATCATACCGTTCGTTTAGATACCAATGCTGCAGATGGCAGTTTAAACAGTGGCATGAGCCCAAAAAAAATGTTATTGGGTGCTTTAAATACCTGCAGCGGTATGGATGTAGTAGGTATTTTACAAAAAATGAAAGTACACTTCACCACCTTTGAAATAGAGGCCAGTGCCGAACAAACTACCACACATCCAAAAGTATTTACCGGCATTCATTTACTATACAAAGCTGATATTGCACCGGAAGCATCCGAACAATTTAAAAAAGCCATCGAACTTTCGCTCAACGCCTACTGCGGTATAGCTGCCATGTTGCAAAAGCACTGTAAAATTGAGCACAGTATTGCTTTATTGCCTACTACCAAAAATAAATAACCCATACGTTGCAAAAAGAAAAACAAAATTATCGTTTGCAGTTGTTCATTACACTTTTAAGTGTAGTACTGTTTGCTGCAAAAATAATTGCGTTTTACCTTACTAATTCTATTGCCGTTTTAACCGATGCTTTAGAAAGTACAGTAAATATGCTGGCAGGATTAATTGGTTTGTACTCATTATATGTTGCAGCAAAACCCAAAGATAAAGAGCATCCTTACGGCCATGGAAAAGCTGAATTTATTTCGGCTGCAGTAGAAGGCTCACTGATTATTACTGCAGGTATTTATATTATTTTTCAAACCATACAAAGTTTCTTTGTACAAAAACCGGTACAGGAATTAGATAAAGGCATTATACTGGTTGCCATTACAGCCATTGTAAATTTTGCCGCAGGCTGGTTGTGTTTACATATTGGGCAAAGAAACAATTCATTAGCCTTAAAAGCCAGTGGTAAACACTTGCAATTAGACACTTATTCCACCATCATTATTATTGTTGGTTTATTTATTATAAAAATAACCAACTTATTTTGGTTAGATAAATTACTGGCATTAGGTATTAGTGCCGTAATTATGGTAAACGGCTACAAAATTGTACGGGCATCATTAGCAGGCATTATGGATGAAGCAGATATGGAGCTGCTGAAAAAGTTAGTTACCACACTGAACCAAAACAGAAGAAACAACTGGGTTGATTTACACAACCTGCGGGTGATTAAATATGGTGCCACTTTACATGTGGATTGCCATTTAACCCTGCCCTGGTACATGAATTTACATGAAGCACATGCTGAAGTAGACGAACTGGAGGCATTGGTGATTAGCACTTTTGGAGATGATATTGAACTCTTTGTGCATACAGATGGTTGCCTGCCCTTTAGCTGTCCTGTTTGTATTAAAACCAATTGCAGTGTGAGAGAACATGCTTTTACACACAAAGTAACCTGGACATTAGATAATATTCTCTCCAATCAAAAACACAATGCACCCACCACCACTTAACAAATTGTTTTGGTGTTAACTTGTTACCTTTACCATTTCATTCAAAGTTCATAGAAAATCAAAAAATGCACATATGGAACCATGGAAAAATTACATTGAAAGCAATCAACAACGCTTTCTGAACGAGTTGATTGATTTATTAAAAATACCCAGTATCAGTGCCAGAAGCGAACACAAACCTGACATGCTGGCTTGCGCCAAATTAACAGAAAAAAAATTGATAGAAGCAGGTGCCGATAAAGTTACAATTTACAATACTAACGGACACCCTATTGTGTATGCAGAAAAAATAATAGACCCAACAAAACCTACCGTTTTGGTATACGGCCATTATGATGTACAACCTGCAGATCCGTTGAACCTTTGGAATAGTCCACCTTTTGAACCAATAATAAAAGAGGGTAAAATTTATGCAAGAGGCTCTGCTGATGATAAAGGACAATTTTATATGCATGTAAAAGCTTTAGAAACCATGCTGCAAACCAATTCAATGCCCTGCAACATGAAATTAATTATTGAAGGGGAAGAAGAAGTGGGCAGCCCGAATCTGGCAACTTTTGTAGAAACACATCAGGATTTATTGACTTGCGATGTAATACTCATCAGCGATACTTCAATGATTGCTTTAGACACTCCATCTATTGATGTGGGCGTACGCGGACTAAGTTATATTGAAGTAGAAGTTACCGGCCCTAATCGCGATTTACATAGCGGTGTATATGGTGGTGCCGTTGCCAACCCTGCTACCATACTGGCAAAAATGATTGCATCCTGCCACGATGAAAACAATCATATTACTATTCCGGGGTTTTATGATGATGTATTGGAAATTAGCGAAGCAGAAAGAGCCGAAATGGCGAAAGCACCTTTTAATGAGGAAACTTATAAAAAAGAATTAGGTATTACTGATGTTTGGGGCGAAAAAGGTTACTCTACCATTGAACGCACCGGCATTCGGCCAACCTTAGAAGTAAATGGAATTTGGAGTGGCTATACCGGTGAAGGTGCAAAAACAGTACTGCCTTCAAAAGCATATGCTAAAATTTCAGCACGATTGGTACCTAACCAATCATCCAAAAAAATAACCGCCGCATTGATTCACTATTTTGAAAGCTCAGCACCAGCAAGTATTACCGTAAAAGCTATGGAACATCATGGCGGCGAACCCTATCAAACTCCCATCGATTCTATTGAGTACTTAGCTGCGGCAAAAGCAATGCTAACAACGCTGGGAAAAGAGCCTGTTCCGGTTCGTGGCGGTGGCAGCATACCCATTTGCGCTTTGTTTGAAAAAGTATTACATAAAAAAATTGTGTTTTTAGGATTTGGATTGGATAGTGACAACCTACACAGCCCTAATGAAAAATTTGATTTGGCTAATTTTTATAAAGGCATTGAAACCATTCCTTATTTCTTTCAATATTATACAGAATTGTATCAGGCAAAACATTAATGCATTAAACCTTCTTTGTGTAAAAGCGCAGCACCGAAATGCTGCGCTTTTTTATGTTATGCTACCCGGTTTATTTTCCTTCAAAAATATTACCTTCATCATTACTTACAGTAAATGAATGTTGTATGGATGCCGTAAAAGAAAAAATAAGAATTGATAAATACTTGTGGTGTATACGCATTTTTAAAACCCGTTCGCTGGCAAGTGAAGCCTGCGAAAAAGGCAAAGTAAAATATCTGGGCAATAATGTTAAACCCTCAAAAACGGTTACTATTGGCGATGAATATGAAATTAAAACCGAAACCCGTAAATGGATAATAAAAGTTACTGCATTATTAGATCACCGGGTAGCTTATGCCGAAGCTATAAAACATTATATAGATATAACACCGGTAGAAGATTTAGAAAAACCGGCATTTCTGCCTCCTTCATTCCATACAGGCAAACGTTTAAGTAGAATTGGCCGCCCTACCAAAAGAGAAAGAAGAGATTTAGACAATTTTATGGAAAGTGAATAGCATCTTTGCAAAATGATAATTGATATTATTTCTGTTGTACCTGAATTATTAGAAAGTCCGTTGAATCATAGTATTATGAAGCGGGCTCAGGGAAAAGGCCTGCTGCAGGTGCATACACATAACCTGCGCCAATGGGCCATCAACAAACACGGACAAGTAGATGACTACCAGTATGGCGGCGGAGCAGGTATGGTAATGATGTGTGAGCCACTGTTTAATGCCATTACGCACTTACAAACTACCACAACTTACGATGAAATTATTTATTTAACACCCGATGGAGAAACTTTTAACCAGTCAATGGCTAACCGTTTATCGCTACAAAAAAATTTACTATTTATATGTGGGCATTACAAAGGTATTGACCAACGCATTCGCGATCATTTTGTAACCAAAGAAATTTCTATTGGCGATTATGTGCTTAGTGGCGGAGAACTGGCAGCAGCAGTAATTGTTGATGCCATTGGGCGTTTAATACCCGGTGTTTTAAATGATGAAACTTCAGCCTTATTCGATTCTTTTCAGGATAACCTTTTGGCGCCCCCGGTATATACCCGACCGGCAGATTTTAATGGATGGAAGGTACCTGATATTTTATTGCAGGGCGATTCCAAAAAAGTAGAAACCTGGCGCTATGAAGCCGCACTGGCTATTACCAAAGCAAAACGGCCCGATTTGTTGAAGGACGAATAATATTTTTTTAATTTACCTATTACACCAACCTCAATGTTGTGTATGAGCAGTTACACAACATTTTTTAAAACCAGATGATAAATACAATGGAACAAAACCAATATACTATCAGCGGACAATTAGTAGATGTCTGGAAGCAACAAATTTATCCCGCTACAATACATATAAATGCAGGCTGGATTGCTGCTATTGAAGCATTGCCAAAACATACATCCGTACCCGATCAATATATTTTTCCGGGCTTTATCGATAGCCATGTGCATGTAGAAAGCAGTATGCTGGTACCCAGTGAATTTGCACGGTTAGCAGTTGTTCATGGTACGGTGGGCACCATCAGCGATCCGCATGAAATAGCCAATGTATGTGGTATTGAAGGCGTTGAATTTATGTTGGCGAATAGCCAACAAACTAACTTTTCTTTCAACTTTGGCGCACCCAGTTGTGTGCCTGCCACCACCTTTGAAACTGCAGGTGCTGCACTCAATAGTACTGACGTAGCTGCCTTGCTGCAAAGAGAAGATATTAAATACCTGAGCGAAATGATGAATTTTCCCGGTGTGTTGCATGGCGATGCGGAAGTGTTAAAAAAAATTGTAGCAGCCAAAGCAGCAGGAAAGCCGGTAGATGGGCATGCACCGGGATTAATGGGCACACAGGCGCAACAATATATTGCTGCCGGCATTAGTACCGACCATGAATGTTTTACGGTAGAAGAAGCATTGAACAAGTTGAACTATGGCATGAAAATATTAATCAGGGAAGGAAGCGCGGCCAAAAATTTTGAAGCATTGATTAATTTAATGCATACTCATTATGATAACATGATGTTTTGCAGCGACGACAAACATCCCGATAGCTTAGCCATTGGCCATATTAACCAATTATGTGCCCGGGCAGTAGCAAAAGGTATTGATGTATTTAAGGTACTTAAAGCCGCCTGCGTTAACCCGGTACAACATTACCGGTTAAATATTGGCTTATTAAGAGTAGGCGATCCGGCTGATTGCATTGTAGTGAATAATCTTACCGATTTTAAGGTACTGCAAACCTATATTAAAGGCCAATTGGTTGCAGATCAAGGCCGTACATTGTTATCCTCAGTTCCGGCTACGCCCATCAATCAATTTAATTGTATACCTGTAACAGAAAATGACCTGGCTATCCCAATAACGGAGTACCCCTTACAGCAGGATACAATACCCGTAATACAGGCATTAGACGGTCAATTAATTACCGAAAAAATTTGGGTATACCCCAAAATAAGCCATGGATGCATGGTTTCAGATATAGAAAAAGATGTACTGAAAATAGTGGTTATAAACCGCTACCAACCTGCACCCATAGCAAAAGCCTTCATCCAAAATTTTGGATTACAAAAAGGGGCTATCGCCTCTACCGTAGCACATGACAGCCACAATATTGTAGCCGTTGGCACCAATGATGCCGATTTGGCAAAAGCCATTAATGCGGTTATTCAGGAAAGGGGAGGAATCAGTGCCGTAAACGGAAACAACACAAAAGTATTACCGTTACCAGTAGCCGGACTTATGAGTACCGATGATGGCTATACCGTAGCAACTGCTTATACAGCAATAGATGCCATGGTAAAAAATGAATTAGGCAGTACGCTTGCTGCACCCTTTATGACACTTAGTTTTATGGCCCTGTTGGTAATTCCCCATATTAAATTAAGCGATAAAGGCTTGTTTGATGGGGATTGTTTTCAACTTTGGAGATAGTTATAGCTACTCTATTGCATTCATCTACCTATTGCACCATACAAAAAGATATAACTGTACACGAACACTAAATAAAATTCAACACTAATCCTATACATACCTTTAATTACCTACCATGAAAACAATTGCCTGTAAAATTTAAAATTCCAAAATGGTATCAAATTTTTTATTATGTCTTTTTTAGATATTACTCCTAACACATAAAGCCTAATACCTGATACAATTGGGTGATAAATTAATGAATATGTAAACAGGCTAATTGTAAATTCAGCAGGATGAATATAACCCATTTTTGAAAAAAGAACCATGATTAACAATGGAGTAGCTATCAAAAACAAATAAAATGGAAGATATTTTAAGTTCATATTGAATCATTTTAATGTTAAACAATTTTTTACTGCACATGCAGTAACGAAATATATCTTTTGCGAAAGACTATTTCAATAAATCAATAGCTTTTTCTAACTGTTTGTCAGTAGCATTTTGTAAAGCCGAAAGATTAAATGCAACATAATAATCGGGAGCAATTCCTTTTCCCTCATAAATTTTACCATCAATATATTTAAACTTTGATGAAGATATTTGTACACTCATGAAATCAGGTACAGTAAAACTACCATCATTGTATAAATTATTATCACTAACAATGGGTCCTGTTGCACCAAACGTTGTTTCGCCAACAAAAACAGAATTAGGAAATGCTTTAACTGCCATTACAGTAGCTTCCGCTAAAGAAGCTGAAACATTATCTGCTAAAACAATAATAGGAATATTTAACTGCTTCGTGTTTTTTGGTGGATTTATATAAGCAGGCAGCCATGCACTATAATCATACTTTCCATTGCCAATTTTATATTGCGTATAACCAAACAACAAAGGTTTGTCAATGAATCTTCCAATTAAAAAATTTAAGTCACTTAAATCTCCCCCATAATTACTTCTTACATCAATAATTAATCCTTTTAGATTAGAAGGTAAATTGTTTAAAGTGTTGAAAAAAGAATTTAAAATGGGTTGAATTTTATTTGCAGATGTTGAATAATATGCTTTTGACAATGAAAAATAATTACAAGAAAAAAATAAAATATTATGCTGAATAGTTCCGTATAAAACAGTTAAAGGCTGCCCTCCGTATGAATAAGTATTCTCAACACCTAATTGATAATTTGCATCTAAATAACCTGTATCTACTTTATAAAAAGCATAGGGGCTATGAAAATCGTATAAATTCTTTTTCTTATCATAAGCAGGATAAACAAATGAATCTATAATAGCATTTTGCATAAATGAAATATAATAATGCCCATCCATTATGGTTTTTGTCATCTCTTTAAAAAAAGAAACACTCTTTTTAAAATCGGCAGCGTTATTCAAATCTAACTTTGCAAATACAGGCTTATATCTCAGATACATCCTATTCCAATTTGTTGTATCAATATCCCAATAAACATAATTCATATTCATTTTATTCCAAAACTGTTCAAACACACCACTAAATGTTTTGGGGATTTCATTATTTATGGGTAATGCAACTTTTTTACATGAAGAAAAAATAAAAAGAAAAAATAAAACATTAATAAGTTTATGTTTCAAAAGAATATTTTGCATTACTGTCAAT
Organism: Hydrotalea lipotrueae; assembly: GCF_019249625.1. Taxonomy (NCBI): domain Bacteria; kingdom Pseudomonadati; phylum Bacteroidota; class Chitinophagia; order Chitinophagales; family Chitinophagaceae; genus Hydrotalea; species Hydrotalea lipotrueae. The sequence continues at coordinate 37,739 of NZ_JAESDL010000025.1, forward strand.
TTTTTTTATGAAAATTAAACATACAGCCTGCAGAAATTACACTGGTTTGATTATACTGCATAATCTGACTAATAGAATAATTTTTTTGTTGCGAAATGATAGATAAGTAAAATCTTGTATTGACAAAAAAAGAATATCTGTTATTAAGTATATACATTGATGTTATACCCACTAATGGTCCCACCTCAAATCGATTATCATTTAAATGAGAAAAAGTGTATTTTTTATAATAATCGGAAAAACGCAAATAATTTGTCACTACACCTGTAGCATCTACGGCATAGTAACTATCAAACACATTAGATATTACACCCTTTATGCTTCCATCAACCCAATAAGAAACAAAGAATCCGGCATCGGCCCATAATTCCCATTTACTTTTTTGTAGTAACTTGTATTCAATAATAACCGGCAATTGCAAATACGTATTTCTGTAATTCGCAAAAATACCTTCGTAAATCCCTTTGCGAACAAATGAATAATTTTTTTGCAATACATCTAATTCAGTTAGTAATTGAATTTTATTTTTATATGCATAGTTAAATATTAAACCTGTACTAAAACTATTGCCATTCTTATTTTCAGTAAACAAACGATTAGAAATATTGGTTTGTAAATGATTATTAGTATAACCTGAAAATACTCCTATACTATATTGTGCATTAAGGCTTTTTATAATAAAAAAGCATAGCAAAATATATATTTGCCGCATGCTGTTATATTTTTAAATGCTATTGAAAAAATATTTCTTTACAGTTAACAGCCAATTCTATATTACAAACCAATTTAGTGTGTGGTGCGTTTGTTCTTTTAAGTATTAGATAATACCAATAACCAAACTTTTTATTTCCTTTTTTGGTTATTTTTTTTACCACCAACCTATCTCCGTAATGTAATAGCTCTTTTAATTTATCATTCTGCCTGGCAAATTCAGGGTTTACCCGATTCAAATAAGTGGTTTTCATTTCTGCATCATGAAATAGCAATAAATTGGCATTGAGTTGTGTTTTAAATCTAATCTGCTGATAAATACCATTTACACCTGAACCGCTGCCCACTTGTAGTGTTAAGCCTTCATAAATTTTAAAACCGGAATCGGTTATTAATGTATTATTTTCTTCACGATAACTGGTACTTGGATATATGGTTTCACGCCTTGTTTGAGAAAAACAAACAAAAGGACATAAAATTATAATAACCAAACAAATACGAAACATGAATATTGTTTGAAGCCTGAAACCTATATTCGGGCTATGATGAAAAATTAAAAATATAAAAACCAATTGTTGCCATTGCTTAACACTACATTATAATATTCCTTTAATAAACTTAAGTTGTAGGTAGCATAAACAGCCTGATAGGCCACCGTAATGTAACCATCAGTTGATATGTTAACGAGGCTCCCTTGTGCAGAAGTTCCATCTACATTATATACAAATACAATATCCCCCTTTGCCATTACTTTTTGTAGCTTAGCCGCTGTAATTTGTCCTTGTGTGGGAGCAGAAACTTCTTTAGTACAAGAGGCAAAAGAAAAACCAGTAATAATTAACAAGAAGAGTAAAATTTTAATTGGATATTTGTTCATATACTATGAATTTAATTGCTTACAAAATTGGCTAAAAAGGTTTTAATAATTGTTGATTTTGGGGTACTACCATTGTTGGGTATAACGTCAAATGTTATTCGAACAGCAACATAATTATTACGTGGTTGCACTCTTGGTACTGTATAAGTTGTACCTACAGATGGTCCGGTAATGACTGTATGAGCTCCTATGATTCCAAGATTTCCGCCAATGACGGGATTTGCAGACAAATCTGGGTCAATTAATACTACTTCAGTTTTTAAATTTTTAATTGCAGCACCAGTTGATGAAGAATTTATAACTGACGGATTCCATAAATAATTAATTGAAAAAGTATTAACTGTATATAAATTATCATATTGATAATATATGCCACCATTTTGGCTTACTTTAATTGAATTAGTATGTATATTGACAATGGGTTTTGAAGATAAATTAAAAATACCTAAACTATTTGTATACAACGGAATATACCCTTGTGCAGTAATAGGATCTATGATTGTCCCAGGTACATATACAGAAGCGGGACTTGCAGGAAAAGAACCTTTACTTGTACTAGTACCATCCAATTGTAACTTTGCATTGAGTGTTAAACTTATTGTTTGTGCATTGCTGTTTCCGCCTATTATTGCACTTAATAATCCTGCAACTGCACCTGGAATATTGCCAGTTGCAGCAGAAAATGCACTATTTAGTCCACTCTGAAGTGCTGTGAAAGTTGCATTTGACAATCCTAATTTATTGTTAACTGTGGTAGGTGAGAACCCCTGCAGAGTCCCATCTGGATTTAGTATTGGGTTTACTGCAGAAAAATTGCCGCTGGCATTATTTACGGCAGAACTTCCTGCCAAAGAAAGACCTGCTGTTGTAACAACTTTTAATCCATTTAAAAGGGATGAACTAATATTAGACGTAGAAGACCCAACAGAACCATTTACACTACCTATCAATGGGCCACCCAATGATATTTTAGAAATACTATTATAATTGGTGTACCAACTCAATTGAATATTGTTATAATTTGAGTTCGCTAAATTGGGATCATAGGCCAATTCATATTGTAGCATGTACCACTTTCTGGTTCCTAATGGAGCTGAGCCATCTGGTGGACCTGGTTCTATTTGTGAATATGATAATTGATTTTGAGAAACATCGACAATATCATTACCCAAAAAGTTTAATAGACTTGTAGTTCCAGATGTTGATGCTGTAAGCCCATCAACTAAATAATCGGAATTAGCAGAAACTTGGGAAGTTACAAAAAAATAAATACGCATTAATCCTCGATATCTATTATACAAAATAAAGTAAGGATCTTCCAACGGACCAGGAGAATTTGGGTCAAAACTATTATACACTAAAACCCATCCATCACTTGCCTTGTAATCATTCGCTACATCAATACCATATATAGAAGTTATACTTCCCTGCCCAATCCATGGTGGATTTATTAAGGTTTGACCTACAACAGCGGGAGTAGGCATCCAATCAACTGTTTCCCAATTAAAGTTAAAAGGTTGTATCCCATCCTTTCCTTCTGCTAGTATTGAAGTATTAAAGTGTTTTTTGCAACTTGTAAGCATGAGTATATTCAACATGAAAATCAAAATAAACCATTTTGAATAAATGAATTCATAACAACGTATTTTTTTCATAAGCAAATAATTTTATGTATGATATTAAAAAAAATAAATAATTCCCCTCCCCTGCCTAACACTCATGGGGTCGGATGTTCATCGAATTTTTTACTTGCTTTACTGCATGGGGTAATACCTGTCTATTGCATGGCCTTTGTAACAAACAGTATTCCCTGTTTTTTACCGGTAAATGGTATTATTTGTGCACATCCAACAATACATAACAAACCTAATCATTTCAAATTATAAAAACGTACGTAGTTTTACGCTATTTTTTTAATCCCTCAACAAAATTGTATGATTGATGAACACGGGTATTCCATTGTAATATAAAATTAAAATTTATTGGGGGGAAAGCTTAACCATTTTCATATAGCAGAATGGAATAACTATTAAGATTAGCTATATAAATTTCAATAATTGTTGATTTTAGGTGGTATGTAACCATCAGTTACTAATTGTTACTTAAACCATTTGCTTAAATATTTTAATATTAACCAACAATAACAAAATCACAATGCGCATTTCCCATTCATAAAAATGAATTATTAGTTAATTGAAAAAAAACAATAAACCAGGCAATCAGGAAAGTTGAACATATTTTTAGCCATAAAGACAATAAGTTTAGTTATACAAATATTAATTTCCCGTCCTCTTTTTAATATCCTGATTAGCAATGTTCCTTTCACTAATAGTTTTTAAATTTCTATTACCGAATTGATAAGTGAAATTTAAACTGATACTTCTGTTATAAGTGTTGTTAAAAGAATTGTTAGCAGTAAAAAGTGGATTTGTAAAAAGACTTTGCCAAACTTTTGAAGAACCATTATAGATATCAGCTAAATAAATATAAAATGAAAAATTTTTGTACGTTTTCTTTATCATAATATCCAAATTAGAAATTCCATTAATAGTATGTGCAGCAAGAGTCTGCTGGGGTGAATTGTAATGCAGGGTTACAAAAGCCATCCAGTCCTTTTTTTTAGTTAAATACACATAGTTATCCCAATTTATCATACCATTGGCATTGTTTAACTGAATATTTTCTACGTCTGTATTGCCTTTGTAATGGGTATAATTAAAAGCAGTGTTGATGTACATTTGCCATATATCATTGATGATGGGCTTGTATAAACTAAATATAATTGAATAGGTATTACTGGAACCATAATTCAAATAAGTGTTATTGAATTTATTTTGATTATTCTCAACAACCGGTACTATAAAATTACTATATGCATTTTGTATATGTGAATAGCTGGCCACAATACTGAATAAATTATTATAAACATAGGTAAACTCAGCATTATTATATAGTTGGGGTTGAAGAAATGGATTATTCTGTGCAAAAAAAGTGGGATTATAGTAGGTACGCCCCGGAAAAAGCAATTCAATGGATGGGCGCATAATTTTTCTGGCAAACGAAAAACCAAAATTGTTTTTTGCATTAACAGCATAACTTAGGCCGAAAGAGGGAAAAAAATTAACATAGTTAGAATCCTTTGAAATACCGGTGTTCTTCTCTTGGGTATTATACTGTGTAGTTTCTATCCTTCCACCAATATTCATTTGCCATTTATCTGAAATAGTATAAGCAAATGAGGTATAGCCGGAACCATAATTTTCTGTATAGGCATAATGTTTACTAAGAGCAGTATCTAAAGTGAAATTATTAGAATTCCCATTATAATATTTCAAATTGTTGTCTACTTGAGTTTGGCTAAACTGAATACCCAAAATCCACTTTAAATGGTTAGATAGTTGGTTGCCATAATCAATCCTTTCAGATAAATTAAAAAAGTCTTGTGGTAAATGATTGTTATAAAACACCAATATTCCCTGCCAGATTCCCCTGCTGGTCTAATTGATTAAAATTGCCTACACTATTTTGTTCCTGATAAAATTTGTTGTAATCTACATTAACATCAATATTTTTTTGATTTAAAGAATCAAACTGATGATGAAAATATATATTTCCAAAGTTATATATATAATGATCTGTTCCATTAACATAAGTTTGTTGTGGATTATTAAAACCTGACTGATTAGAAGGCAGATGATAAATGAGATTATTATCAATGGTATTACCATTCACTGTGGAATACCAGCCTTTATAACTTAAAGTGTTATTATTATTGATATAGTAATCTGCATTTAAGCCACCACCAGCAACAGTGTAACGCCTGTAGTGATCAACAGTAGTAGAATCCTTTGAATGGTCTGCATAAGTAAAACGATTATAGCCGGTATTATAATTAAAATTACTACTTAAATACGGAATAAACTGTAAAGCCAGATTATGTTTATTATAATTAACAGAACCATTTAATTGAGAAGTATTATAAACACTTTGCTGCGTGTTTAACTGAATATTGCCCATCCATCCTTCATTTAAATTTCGGGAAATATTTATATTGATGATTCCTCCTGTAATATCAGCATTATATTCACTTCCAGGATTGGTAATTATTTCGATATTTTTAATATTTTCAGCAGGAAGCGCTTTTAACATAGCAATGATTGTTTGCCTTGGCAAATTGCTTTTTCTATTATTAATATACACAGTAGTATTAGTTTTATTAATAATTTAAAAAAAGTCATCATTTTCATTATAAATTACCAATGGTACATAACGCATTAACTGTAATCCATTGATACCGGCTGCCACCCATTTATTGGGTGTAAAAACAAAACGATCGCCCCTTTTTACAAAAAGTGGTTTTTTAGCATTAACAGAAACATCTTTTAATGTATGCACAGAATCAACAAGCGTAATTTGCAACTGGGCATCACTATTAAGTGTAATAGTTTGCATAAAAGTATTGTAGTTAAGGCTTTTACAAACCAGCAAATACCGACCTTGAGGTAAAGATGGAACAGAGAAATTACCTAAACTGTCTGATACCCCCGCACCTATTAATACACTATCTTTTTGAACAAGAATCGTAGCTAATAGGATAGGCTTATTAACAGCATTTTTTATATTGCCATGAATAGAAAACTGACTCAAAGCTGGTATTGAACAAATTGAAAATAGTAAAATATAGAGTACTTTTTTGGGAAAAAGATTAATTAAACAATCCATATTGCATTATTAATTAAAATTTATTCATTTCAATTGCCTAATTCTAACTGGTTCTTTATTAATTGAAAATAATGGCTTTTATTATATACTAATTTTTCATGATTGCCTTGTTCTATAATTCTTCCGTTATTTAAAACAATAATTTTATCTGCATTTTTTACAGTACTCAACCTATGCGCAATAATAACAACAGTTTTTCCATGAAAGAATTTATTCAAATTATCCATTATTTCTCTTTCATTGTTTGCATCTAAAGAACTAGTGGCTTCATCAAAAAAAATAAATTCTGGATTTTTGTAAATAGCTCTTGCAATTAGTATACGCTGTTTCTGACCACCACTTAATTGCATCCCTACAGAACCAACCTTAGTATCAAATTTCATTGGCAGGCTCAAAACAAAGTCGTAAAAAATACTACCCAACTTCATAATAATAAATAAGCGTAATATGGGTAAATCTTACTTACTGTACAATATAAGGTTTTTAATTCATAAATTAAAAATTATAAGTTTGTATTTTTTATGTTTCGTCCTTCAACTTTTTTATTAAAATCAACATCGCCCTCTTTTTTTGATTTACCAAAAAAATAATTGAAAGAAAGATGAATATCTTGAAACTTAGTAATTTCAGAATAGATTCCGGAAATATCTGGTGAAGAATAATTTGAATTTATGCTGTTGTCAAAATTAAAAATATGATTCCATTCACATCGGACAAACAATTTATTCTTTAATAAGTTCTTATTGAAAATTAAAGACATGTTTGGATTTGCCAATGTATTTACTGTCTCTTATACACATCTCC